>NZ_JASLCN010000371.1 GCF_030151805.1 Fluviicola sp. | reverse complement strand
GTGCAAGATGTGCCATGTAATGGGAAATCGCCCTTTGGAGGAGCGATAAAGGGGGAGGGCTTATATTGGAGTTTTATCCGTGCTGTTTCACAATTTTCTCTACAACTTCTTTTTTATGCTTTAGGATATTTACCAAAGCTAAAGAAATGACCGAATTGACATGTTCATCTGTTGATTTAAGTAGGACATAATTCTCCATTCCGGGGTTTTCAGAATAAACGACTCCCCATTCGTTCAATGTCACTTTAAACGCGTCTCTGTTATTGATTGCATATTGGGAAGGGCCATAAAATTCAAGCTTGTTAATTCGATTTAATTCGTCTTTAAAATTTACAGTAAAAAAGAGAGAGTCCGAAAAATCAGCTTTATTGTTTGTGTGGATGGGAAATGCTTCACTTAGTTTTCTGCCTTTAGAGTCTATTAGATAAACATTTTCAGAATCAGGAGATTCATTCGTTTGAGAATGGATCGGATTTTCAGGATCCTTGTGACATTTCATATCACACTTCCTCGGAGAAAGTATCAATAAGCCAATCCCAATTAATGCAGGCAAAGCCTGAACAAAAAAGATTTTCTTATCTGCTGTGAGTGCACCGTAAATTCCGGCAACTGCTACGCAGATCAGGAAGAACATGCTGACATTGAAATGCCATTCCTTGTTGCAGATGAAAAATGTCCAGATTAATCCTGCGGCAAGAAAACCGTTATACAAACCCTGGTTGGCAGCAAGCGCTTTGGTTTTGGGGAACAAATCCTTGTCAAAATTCTTGAATGATTTCGGACCTTTGGTGGTCCAGGCAAACATTTCCAGCCACATAATGTATATGTGGAACAAGGCTACCAGCCCGATAACAATTTTAGCTGCGATTTCCATAGTTTCTGAGTTTTAAAGTGATTTTACGCCAACGATGGAATACATCATCGGAATGTTGTTGCCTAAATGTTGAATCCGGAATTTCCCCGGTTCAAATTCAACGGTATGTGCAAAACAGTCGTAATTCGCGAAATCGTATTCCTGCAGATCCTGTAATTGAATTCCGTGTCGCAGTAAGCTTCCGATCACTTCTGACATTCCATGATTCCAACTTATGGATGTAGCGTGAATAGGAGCATCGCGGTCTGCATACGTTCCGGAAGTCGTTTCAACGATCGGATCGGATTTGAAATAACGATATCCTACTTTTTGAAAGTCATCGTCAAACATCCAAACCACCGGATGGAATTCTACGAATACAAACTTTCCGCCGGGTTTCAAAAAATGGTGGATAACAGAAGCCCAGCGATCCAGATCGGGCAGCCAGCCAACAGTTCCGTAAGACGTGAAAATAAGATCAAATTGTCCTTCTAAATGCTGTGGAAGATCATACAGATCGCAGCAAACAAACGTTGCATCCGTTTGAGTCAATTGAGCCAGCTCACGTGCTTTCCCGATTGCTTTGTCAGAAAGATCTGCGCCGACAACACTTGCACCCATCCGGGCCATTGAAATCGAATCCTGCCCGAAATGGCATTGAAGGTGCAAAATCCGTTTTCCTTTAATATCGCCCAACAACGCAATTTCAGTATCCTTTAAGGAACTTTGTCCGTTTATGAAACCGGCTACATCATAGAAGTCAGATTCGAGATGCGGTTCTACACGCTGATTCCATTGTTCGCGGTTAATTTCCTTGTAATTCTCCATGAATGTGTTTTTTTCTGTTTTTTACTTCATCAAATGCCTCATCGTAATCAGGTCGCAATGTCCCCATCCAGCGATCCCAAAAGAGAAAATACAACCCGTAATTTCCCTTAAAGTGCTTGTGATGCTGATTATGCGCAACGGAAGTATTGATCCATTTTCCAATCCACGTTTTCTGAAATCCCGAAGGAAACAATTCAAATCCTAAATGACCGTAGACATTAATCACAAATTGTCCGAACAAAAAGATGATAAACGCACTTGGATGAACAGGCAAAGTAAAGGCAATAATCGGAATAATCAGCCCTTCCAGGATGCTTTCTGTGAAATGAAAAGAGTAAGCTGCTAAGGGAGTTGGGTTTGTGGACTGATGATGAACAAAATGAATGTGTCTGAATAATTTCGGGTGATGGATGATGCGGTGCATCCAGTAAAAATAGGTGTCGTGCATCAGAAACATGACCGGAATCGTGAACAAATAATAGCCGATTCCATATTGATCGATATGCGCATACAAATTGGTGTAAGGTCGGAAAACGACTACAACTAAGAGAAACAGCGTTGAGAAAATAACAGTCGTTTGAACAGAATACAAGACTTCCGATACAAGCTGTTTTTTCTTTGGGAACACCTGCTGAATTTTTTGCCGGAATAACTGACTTCGAAACAACACATAAAACACGAAGTATGCACCTCCTGCAATCAGTAAATAGCGAAGAGAAATGTAATAAGCAATTCGCGCCCAAATTTCAGATACTGTTTCCATGAATTTTAGAAATCAATTAAAGATCGGAAAATTATTTGAATTAGGTTTTACTCTAAAATATAAGTGATTAAATTTTAGCTTTTTAAGCCTTTTTTTGAATTCCCGAAATCCCAATTTCCCAATATTGGGACGAGTCTGATAATCAGTAAATTAACACCTGTTAAAGGTAAGATTCTGCCACATTTACACACTCTGTATAACTAAAAGAAATACTAAAATGCCTGAATAAGTCATAACGCTAAAATTCAGTATAAAGGATTTTACACTAAACCGAATTAGTTTCAAAGTTCGAATACCTGCTTTTTAGTGAGAGGAAATACTCTTAGGATGGTATTTGAATCCTTTATTACGCTAGAATTGGGTATTGATGTTAGCTTCTGTTGCGCCGTATTTTTGCAAAAAAATTCTGTAAAGGAAAGTAAAACAGACAATTCGTGAAAAATTTCATTTTCTTCATTTCCCTGATTTTTAGTACGGTTTCAATGTCCCAAAATGGGGTCATAAGCGGAAAAATCAGTGAAAATAACCAGCCGGTTCCTTTTGTAACTGTTTCATTGGATGGAACGGAATTAGGAGCCATTACAGACGAAAATGGCCAGTTTTTCATTCAACATGTTCCTTATGGAAAGTATCTGTTAAAGACACAAAGTGCAGAACATAATCCGTTGGAAAAACATCTGCATCTGAATCAACCGAGTTTGAACGTGGGAGCTCTTTCGGTAAAAAAAGTGGCGCAGATTGATGAGGTAACAATTTTAGCGAAATCGAAAGTTCAGGAAGTAAAAGAACAGCCTTTTGCAGTCGAATCCATTGATATGAAACCCGTCCAGAACTTAAATCTGAATGTCAACCAGGTGTTGAACCAGTCAACAGGAGTCCGGATTCGTGAAAGCGGAGGTTTGGGCTCGGATTTCGTGTTTTCCCTGAGCGGTTTTACCGGAAACCAGGTGCGTTTTTTCCTGGATGGTCTTCCGACGGATATTATGGGAAGATCTTTCAGCATCAATGCCATTCCGGTGAACAATGTAGAACGCGTTGAAATTTACAAAGGCGTGGTTCCGATTCAATTGGGAGCAGATGTTTTGGGTGGAGCAGTAAACATTGTGACCAATAATGCGGTGCGGAATTTCCTCGATGTTTCTTATGGATTTGGATCCTTCAATACACACCAGGCAAGTGTTGTGGGGCGTTACACAACGAAAAAAGGATTCATCATCAGTGCCAGTGCGTTCTACAATTATTCCGACAATAATTTCAAAGTGGATGTGAACCTGTTTGATAAAAAGACCGGAAAAATCGACGAGCGGACAACGCGAGTACCTCATTTCAATGACGCTTTCAAATCTGCTACCGGAATGGTTGAAGTAGGTTTTGTGAATAAGAAATGGGCAGATCGTTTGTTGATCGGATTGATCGGAAACACCACTTACAAGGAAATTCAGCAAGGTGCAAATATGACGATTGTAGCGGGTGAAGTGCGCCGCACGGAACAAAGTCTGATTCCAACATTGAAATACGAAAAATCGAATTTATTTGTCAAGAACCTGTCACTGAGAGTGTCCGGATTATATAGTTCCGTGAAGCAGCAATTGGTAGATACCAGTTCCCGGATTTACAATTGGGAAGGAGGATATACCAGCAAATTATTGTCGAATACTTCGGGAGAATTGAACTGGTACAAAACGCTTTTCACCTTTAATGACCGTGCAGGATTGGCAGTTGCTTCCCTGAATTACAAGTTGGGAAAATACCACCAGTTCACAATCAATAATACGTATTCTACGATTACCAGGGTAGGACACGACCCGATCAAACAAGGGCCTTTGTCCTTTGAAGATCCGAATACGCTCACAAAGAATTTTACCGGAGTAGCTTACCAATTAAAGCTTTTCAAGGACCGATGGACGACCTCCGTATTTGCAAAAATGTTCAATATGTGGTCCGAATTATCCAAAGAGAACACTGAAACAGGAGGGATCGACCGGATTCAGAATCGTTTTCAACTACCCGGATATGGAATCGCGACAAGTTACTTCGTACTGAGCTATCTGCAGTTGAAAGCTTCATTTGAAAGTGCTTACCGTTTGCCGGAAGGCTACGAAGTATTTGGTGACGGATTGCTGCTTCTGCCAAATCCGGATTTGAAACCGGAACAAAGCCGGAATATCAATGCAGGATTTTTGTTCGGAAAACGCTTCAAAAAGCATTTGGTCAATGTGGATTTCAATTACATGTACCGCTTGCCGGAAAACCTGATACGGAATGTAGCGATCGGAATTACTTCCCGTTACGAAAACCTGGCACAGGCAAAGGTGAATTGCTTTGAAGGTGCAGTGGGTTATTCCTATAACGACATGTTCCGAATTGAAGTGAATGCAACGTATCAGAATATTCTGAACACTTCTTTGAAAGACAACGGAGAACCTGATGATTTGTACGGAGACAGGCTTCCGAATGCGCCTTATTTGTTCGGAAATGCTTCTTTTACCTTTAACACCAAACCCTTCGGTAAATACAAACAACGCATCGGATTCAACTGGACCACTTCTTATGTCGAAGAATTTTATTTGAAATGGTCGAGTTTGGGATCTGCCAACAGCAAATTCATTATTCCAAGACAAATCTACAGCAATGCTTCCGTAAGTTTCACCAGTCATTCCGGGCGTTACAATGTTTCGGTTTCCTGTATGAACCTGATGGATGCATTGTGCTATGATAATTTCCGGGTGCAGAAACCCGGACGAAGTTTTAATGTCAAGCTGCGCTACTACCTGCAAAGGCAATAATTCGTTTAATAAAACAAATCACATGAAAACAAAAAGCACCTTGGTGATTGCTGTAATTGCCCTGTTGGGGATGACAACAATTGCTTCTTGTAAAAAGAAGAAAAAAACGGGAGAAGAAGAAACCGTTCCGACATCGGGATACGTTTTAGGATTGAAAACAACCAGTGCAGGCGTCGATGCCGAATACCTGGTTACTTCCGAAGATTTGATGTCAGGAACTATTTCAGCTTCCGGAAACGGGATCGAACAAATGGGATGGATGTATTACCACCAGATTGGAAATAAATACCTGGCGATGGATTACACCAACAATATTTGTACAGGATACAAAATTGAAAATAGTACGTTGACATCAGCGGGAAGTTTTGTATTCGACCGTTTGGATGTTCTGACCAATACTTCTAACGGAAATGTATTTGCGATCAGCGCTCCGTGGGGAGGAGGTTCTTACGATTGTAAATTCATGAACCTGAACCCGAATTCCATGTCGATTACATCCACTCAAAATGTGGTGTTCAATGTGTTGTACAACGATACGATGGCGCAATTGAATATGTGGCCTACCGGTTCGTATATCGCTGACGGGAAATTGTATGTTTCTTACTATCCGCTGCACGGCGCTTCCTGGGATACACCGCGGACAGACACCGCTTACGTAAATGTTTACACCTATCCGGGATTGAATTTCGTGACAACGATGAAAGACACACGTACCGGACCAATCGGATATTACGGAGGTTCTCCGGCAATCATTGAAGATGAAAACGGAAACCATTACACGATTTCGACCTGTTCTTTGGCTGCAGGATATACACAAGCTACAAAGCCTTCCGGAATTTTGAAAATCAACGCCGGAGATAACACATTCAACAACGGTTATTTCTTCAATACAGAAGCATTGGGTTACAAAGTTTTAACGGGAGCTTACCTTGGAAACGGGAAAATGATCGCACGTGTGGTTCCAAATTCAGTAGATGCTACGACTGGCGGAACGTGGGCAGCTTTTGGAATTGATGTTCCGATTCACAAGATCGCTATCCTGGATTTGAATGCACAAACACTACAGATTGTGAATGATGTTCCGGCTCATGGTGGACAATATTATACGCCATTTCATATCGAAGACGGGAAAGTCTACATTTCCGTCAATACCGGTTCGAATGCATGGATTTAACTTGTATATGATGGTTGTGGAAGT
>NZ_JASLCN010000367.1 GCF_030151805.1 Fluviicola sp. | reverse complement strand
CAAGGGAGAATTACTGGTTATTCAATCGGACACCATTTATTCTGCCGAATCATTGAACCGCAAATGCTTTTTGCTTCCGCTTGGAAACGGGCAATTCAAAGTAGGTTCCACCTATGTTTGGAATACAGATAATACCGATCCGACCGAAGAAGGCAAACAAACCATTTCGGAGAATCTGCGTTCGATTACTACCGAATCGTATGAGATTACGGAACATCGTGCTGGTGTGCGACCAACCGTATTGGACAGAAGGCCTCTAGTTGGGAAGCATCCTGAATTTCCCAAAATGGTAATTGCAAACGGGCTTGGAACAAAAGGATTTATGCTTGCACCGCTTGTTACTCATGAATTGATCGATCACCTGCTTCATGGAGCTCCGCTAAACCCGGAATGTGATATTGTGCGTTTCCAGAAGGATTGATGCGGGAATGGGGGTAAGGTGAGTTACATTCGACGCTGCTCAATCAACCTTTTAGATGCGCGACAAAAATCGACTTTATCAGGAAGTTTTTGGTTTTCAAAAACACAATTTTATAAATTTATAAAATTGTGTAGAAAGTCTATCCTACCTGGTTTTCAGATGGTTTTCACGCAAATCACATCACCCCACAATCAATCCCTGAGAATATCTTTCAGGTAAACCTGAATACGTTTGTTCAAACCAACAATCCAGATCACATCTTCTGCCTGGAAAGCGATGTCCGGATCAGGGTTTACGATTCGGTTTTCATCGCGTTCCAATCCAACCACAATTCCTTTACACCTTTCCCTCATTTTAGAATGCCGGATGGTTTGTCCGATCAAATGCGAATTATCCGGAATGGTAAATGAATGCAGACCAACCTGTGACATGTCGGATTTTACTTCTTCTTTCAATTCCTTCACCGTAATATGATCCTTAAACAAAGAAAGCTGCTCATCCGTCCCGATTACCGAAATAACATCATTGGGATAAAGCACATCTTCCTGTCGCGGAATATTGATGATCAAATCTCCGCGTTCGATAATCACAATATTAATCCCATACGTTTCTCTTAATTTCATTGTTCCCAAAGGCAATCCGATGATCGGAGATCGCGTTTCCAGCGTAAAGGTCGTTAAATGCGAATCCCACGGAGCCAATACGTTTTTTGTTCTTTGCTGTTCTTCCTGGCTGCGTTCGCGGTCATGCAGATTCAACAAGAAACGCGATTCAATTTTTCCATAAAATTGCTTGATCCGGTGACGCTGTGTGACGAAAAGCAATGCTGCCGCAATCACACCGATCAATGCCGCCCAGGGAGAATAATACTTCGCGAAAACGAATCCCACAAAAAAGATTGCCAATGCTATTCTTGAAATGATCAATGCTAAAAGTGGTCCGCGATATAAGGGTTTCAACCAGATATTCGCATACGTTTGAGAAGGCCCTCTTCTGAATGCCAATGCGTACAGGAAAGGTGCAATCATCAACAAAGTCAGTGAAACAATGAACAGGTTTTTCCACTTACTTGCCTCAAAAAACGGCGCCAGGAATTGATTCGCCAATAAGATAATACTGATAATGATAACCGAAAAAATAATGGTGTTGATGACGTAAAAACGAATCAGCTTTTTCCAGTCGCTTGCTTCCGTCACCTGTTGTGTTCCCAAACTATATTTGTATAAGCGGTTTTTCCATTTTTCCGGCATTTTCAAGGTCACCCAATCCGACATTTTCCCTGAAAACCCGATCATATAAGGCGTTGTAAAGGTGGTTATGACAGATACCGCAACCGCAACCGGATACAGGAAATCACTCGTTACATTTAAGGTGACGCCCAAGGTTGCGATAATGAATGAGAATTCCCCGATTTGGGATAAGCTCATCCCGGTTTGAACCGCCACTTTGATCGGCTGACCTGCAAACAAGGCTCCGATCGTTGCAAAAATCGGTTTCCCGAACAGCAATACCAGCGTCGATATACCAATCGGTAACGCGTATTCTACCAACATTTCCGGATTGAGCAACATTCCGACCGAAACGAAGAAAATCGCTCCGAACAAGTCTTTCACCGATTGAACCAAGTGCTCGATTTTCTCCACTTTCGGAGTTTCTGCTAAGATCGAACCCATAATAAATGCGCCCAGGGCCGGAGAAAATCCTGCCTGAGAGGACAACACAACCATCAGGAAACACAAGGCAAGAGATACCACCAATAAGGTTTCATCGTTCAGGTATTTCTTCAGTTTCTTAAACAATGTCGGCAGGAAAAAGATCCCCGAAACAAACCAAAGAACCAGAAAGAAAACCAGCTTTCCGATCGAATAGATCATTTCCATTCCTTCAAATGAGCGGCTGATGGAAACAGTTGACAAAATCACCATTAATACAACGGCCACCAAATCTTCAATAATCAATGCTCCAAGAACGATTCCGGCGAATTTCTGGCTTTTCACTCCCAACTCATCGAATGCGCGGAAGATAATCGTGGTGGATGCAATACTGAGAATTCCTCCCATGAACAAACTGTCCATCATATTCCAACCGAGAATGACCCCCACGTTGTAACCGATCAGGAAGGTCATCCCGACACCCATGAGGGAAGTGATGACGGCGACGTTTCCTACTTTGAGTAATTTTTTGAAGCTGAATTCAAGTCCCAACCCGAACAAGAGGAAAATAACTCCGATTTCTGCCCAGGTCTTGATCCCCTCGGATTCGACTACAGTTGGAAAGAAGTTGAAATAAGGTCCTACGATGACCCCTGCGATGATATATCCTAATACGACCGGCTGACGTAACATCTTAAAAATGATGGTCATTACTGCCGCCGCACCTAAAATTAATGCTAAATCTATAATTAACTCTGGAACGTGCCCCATGAAAATGGTTTTATGTTTCTAACTAAGAAACCAATTTATGATTATCCTTAAAATTAGCAAAAAACCCGTGATTTCGGCTTAAAAAGAGATTAGAATCGCCAAAAACTTGTGAAAATTCATTAAAAATGACTAAATCCTGATAATATACCAGGTGATCAGAATCCGGTTATCGAGCACTTCTTCTTTCACTTTAATCAATTCAAACTTCTGTGTATTCCCCATCAAAGAAAGCTCCGGATTCCGATAAATTTTCTCTTCTCCTTCTTTCAGAAACACCATACGATAACCTTCCTCTTTGGCACGAATTTCCAGGATCACATCTCCTTCAGAAATCGGCTGTTCGATAAGTACTTTCTGCCTGGATTTCGTTTTATTGATAATCAGGAAGTCGATTCTTTTTTCAGTTGGTTTCTCCAACACCCGATTGATCTCCACCAGTGGTTTTCTTCGTTTGACAGAATCCGGAACTTCAAGTTCCGGCTGATTCGGATATTTTGTTTCTGAAAATTCCGTCTGATTTCCTTTTTCATCAAAATGGGTTGTCGAATTGTAAAACTGAATTCCTCCATCGGGAGCGTCGCTGAAATAGACTTTTTCCAATTGTCCGTTCGGGAAATAGGTCAGTGAAACGGAAGCATGTCCGCCAATACTGCGCAAACCGTGTGAAAACAATTCCTTCCCCTGATCATTGTACCCCTTGATGGTACCGAAACGTTTGTCTTTATCCCAACTTTCAAGCGTAGAAACCTTCCCGTTTTGGTGGAAACATTGTGTGATCGTCGAACCATCCGATTGACCCGTCGTTTTGCACTTCAGCTGCGCCGAAGCCAGCAAGGGTTGAAGCAAAATCAGAAAAGCGACCACTGTTTTCATGGTGAAAAGGTAGGCAAATTTGGTGCCAGGGAAAAATAATTAAGGACAACAAATAAAACGACGGTTAAAAAACCGGGATATCACAAAAGTTATTCCCGGTCTTAAGAAAGGTATTCTTTAAAGTGTACAGATAGTAGGTCCTGGTCTTTCAATTACCAAAGTATCTACATAACTACAAGGTGGACATAAATGAGAACGATTCGCGTATTTTCCGGTAAACAATCCACCATGAATTCCCTTTGCCTCATCATTATTAGCTCCAATCAAAACCGTATGATTAACCTGATTTGTTCCGCTAATTACTCTTTTAACAACTGCATTGAATAAAAACACATCTGTATTATTTTCATTGTCATAGATTAGAGAGAAAATTACTTGAAACGGAATAATTACAGCCTTGGAGTCTGTCCGGTCATTAAACGGCTTAAAATCAACACTCTCCAAATGTTTAATTTGAATCGTATCATGGTAACACACAAGCGCTGTCAGGTCCTCTGCCTTAGCAGGAACAAACCCATCCGAATCACCCTTATAATAATAATGTAATCCTTCATGAACATAATAGCGATTCGGTTCATTTAACACATCCGTAGATTTGCTCAGATAAACCGGTTGAAAGACCAGAAACATATTTCCTGCTTTTATACCCAGACTCACTTTAAGTCCTGTAATATACGATTGAGTTGAAGTTCCACGAAGATTTGTTGCCTCTTTAAACAAAGAGTCGAACGTATTGTATTGGATACTATCTACTGTCAGGTTTTGAATCTCATGATTATTGATCTTCAAATACTTGTGGCAATCAGATATTTCTTGAATTGCTGTCGGAACTTCCACAACAGTCAATTGAACATCCAATAAATCTTCATTTTTCAAAGCAGCCAAAGCTGAATTTTTGCTTACAATTTTACAAATTTCTGTTCCCATATATTTATGTTTAATTAGTTCTTCCAAAGGTCTAACTCCAAATGTTAAACACCAATTTATCAATCAGCTAATAACCTCATGAGTTATACGTGAATAATCCCATTCTTAACCGGACAAACTCCCCTTGCACCTCATCGCTTATTTCAAAACCTTTGCTCCCTAACTCTAAAACGATTTACTATGGATGCACTTGAAAAATTAATCACACTCGCAACAGCTCTTTTCACTTTGAGCCTTGTTTCGGAGCGGGTAATCAATTGGTTTAAACTCTATTTCGGGCAAAAAGGAAAACAGCTGTTGTTCTTTAGTAGCAAGGAGGAAGATATTTCAAAACAGTCGGATGATCCCGTTGTGAATGCTGACCGGGAACGAAAAATTGTGGGTTTGAACATTACGCTTTGCATCATTGTTGCACTACTCATGAATGCCAATGTGTTTGACTTGCTGAGTTTGAAAGACCCAACCGAGCATTTTGGCTGGAAAGACATCGTTTGGAAAAGTGGGACTTCCCCTCTTATTGTTACTATTCTCTATTCGTTTATCGGCTGTGTTTTGACCGGCTTCTGTATGAGTGTCGGATCAAAATTCTGGCACGACACGTTGGACATGCTTCTGTATGCCAAAAACATGCGTAAAAAAGCCCTCGAGAATGATCCCAAGGGCGATGCGAAACAACCTGATCCAGTTAAAAAAGAGGAATGATCAAACAGAATCACTCCACCGGAATCGATTGAAAACTATTGAAGTAATCGGTCGGATCCCAACGCTTTTTAACCTTTTTCAAACGCGGAAGGTTTTCACCGAAATACAGTTGCAGAGCACCTTCCAATCCTCCAAACTCATTCAGGTCAGAATCGGGGTAATTGTAATAACAGCCATCCACATTATCTGTCAGATCGAGTTGAGGATTGGGTGTTCCGCCTGTTTCTCTATAAACCGACGTATAGAATTCGTTCATCCATTCCAGGAAAGCCGCGTCGTCCTTTTCTTCTGTCCAATAAGCCTGGTATTGCAATTTGAGTACCGAAGAACGCTGAGGAATTGCGGTTTCCGTTGGAGAAACCGTGTTTATTTTTCCTCCGTAAGTATCTACCTGCAGCAAACACTGTGACATGTCTTGCGACGTAAGTGATTTGGGAACCAGCGTGAGGTATTTATAAATTGCCTCGATTTGATCCATCGGGAATTCTTTCCGCATATAGGCCGATTTGTATTTTCCTCGTTGATTGGCTCCGGAGCCGTTTAAGGTTTGAACCGCTTCATAAAATGTGTAACTCAAGGTATGGGCGGACGGCTGAACGAATCCACCCAGGCGAGTGATCGAAGGTGTTGTTGTAAGTTTGTAAGCTACAAATCCGCTTAATTGCTGAAGCAAACTGTCGATATAACGTTCTTTAATTGCTTCCGGATTTTCAGATTGTAAAACGGCTGTTTGAATCGTCATGACAATTTCTCCCAGGGACTGATGATGCAAGGCAAGAATTCCAAATTGCCGCCAGTTATCCGGGTTTTCTGCAATTGCAGTGAAAAAATTCAGAACCTCAGACAAAACTTCTGGTGTGAGATCACTCCACTCAATACTTAATTGGGTAATAAATGCAGAAACGGGACTATCCGGTAATTCTTTGAAATAATAACGGGTAATGACTCCGAAATTACCACCACCACCAAGATGCCCCCAAAAAAGATGTTGCTCATCCGGATCGTTGGATTCTTTTGAGACATAGATCACTGAAGCGGGTTTTTCAGGACCTTGCTTCACTACTACTTCTACTCCTGTCAACCAATCAACAGTTAATCCGTTCAGGCGCGATAACAATCCGTAACCGCCACCACAAATATGTCCTCCCAAACCAACGGAATAACAAGATCCGGCAGGAAGCACTTTCCCATAATCCCGGAAAAGGCTGTTGAATGCACTCCAATTTGTTCCGCCTGAATCCAGGTAATATCCTTTTTCAGGATCATACCCGCAATCGTTCATGGCTGACACATCAATAATAGCCTTGGTTCTGTGACTGAAAACAAAGTTTTCGTAACAATGTCCGCCACTTTTGATCTTTACATCTCGTCCATACAGGGAAATTGCTTCCTCCAAAGCTGCAGCAACTCCTTCCCGGGAGTAACATACATAAACGACCTGGCAGTGATCTGCCTGCCAGCGCTGATTGAATCCTTGTAAAAAACTGGGAAATCTCGGGTCTGTTGTTGAAACCGGGTATTTGGAAAAACCCGTTGTGTTATTTTGCTGGTTCATGTGAATAGTTTAATCCCCGAAAGATATCATTTTTAGACTTTCCGAGTATCACTTAACGACTTTTGCAAAACAAAGTTTGTGCGCTTGTTCTTTTAATTACAACTCCCCGAACAATTGATGTTTCAGCACAAACAGAACCAATCCTGTTTTAGATTTAATAGCGAACTTATCGAAGATGGCTTCGCGGTAACCATCCACAGTCCGGGCGCTCACCTGCATCTGATCGGCAATTTGTTCGTAGGTATATTCCTTTTCGTGACAAACCAAACGCAGGAATTCGCGCTCGCGATCCGTAAACTGCTGCAGAATTTTATCCCGCTCGGAGAGCTTCGGCGGTTCTACTTCTTCTCGTAATGAAAGCGTCAGAAATTCATTGTGATAATAACCTGTGGTGAGAATGGAATTTAAGGCATCTTTGAGAACCTCAGCGCTGCAATTCTTTTTCAAAAACCCGCGCACTCCGTTCCGGAATAAACGAATGATACTTTGTTCGTCGCTGTCGAGTGTCAGAATCAGAATCCGTTGCTCAATGCCTGAATTTTTCAATTCCTGCACCAATTCGTAACCGCTCATTCCCGGCATATTCAAATCGACAATCAGCAAATCGGGATTCGGGACGATTGGAAGCGCATTCAATAGCGAAGTTCCGGAGTCAAATTGGGCTACTACGGAATAGTCTCCCAGTTTCTCAATGAGTTCTTTCAATCCGTTCCGGACAATCACATGATCATCCACCAGTACAATCTTTCGTTTTTCCATGAAGAGCAGCCAGTTAAAGTATGTACGAATGTGGTGATTTTTTCAGAATGTAGCTCGTACCGCCTCCTTTTTTTGTGTGAATGGTACATTCCAGCTGGGCCAATGCTGCTCTTTTCAGGATATTCCGAAGACCGGAAGCTTTGTTTTGTTTGAAAACTTCGTTGTAATCAAATCCTGATCCGTCATCTTTGACCTGTAATTCAAACTCTTCCGGACTTGTTTTCAGGCGAACGTATACTTCTTTACATTCTGCGTGCTTCATAATGTTCTGAACGATTTCCTGAAAAATCCGGAAGACCATCAGTTCCTGGTCTTTTTTGAGTGGTGTTCCGGCAGAATCCGCATCCAACTGAACATTAAACCGCTTCAAATTGTTCAAACGGTCGATTTCCAATTGAATAGCCGTAAGTAATCCGCTGTGCGCAATGAAATCGTTGTTCAATGTTTTACTCAGTAATCTGAGTTGCTGTGTCACTTCTCCGAGGTAAATTTCGAGTGGCTTATAGCTTTCCTGGTTATCCGGCTGATCCAGTTTCCGGTTCTCAATCTCGATATGCATCGCTGTGAGCAATTGTCCGATATTGTCGTGCAGCTCATTGGCAAATTGCCCCATGATGTGCTCACTTACTTCCGTTTCCACCTGACGGAGTTCCTGTTCAAATGCCAGTTTGGTCTCCATCAGTTCCTGTTCCTGGCGCATTCGCTGGCGATTCGTCAGAAAAAAAGTAATTGCGATTCCGGCAATTAAAAGCAGGATCAACAAGGTTACCGCAACGATGCTTAAAATGATATCATTCATATATTCAATATTTTCCGGTTTGTTTGTCGGTAAAGCATCCAAAAGGCAAGTGCCAGTAACAAGTATCGGATATTCGCCAGCACCCCGCTGATCAAATAATACAAAAAGGTATTCACCGCCGGACTCTCAGTCTGCAGGTAATCTATCATGCAGACATAGGGAACGCTGCATGCGAAATACATCAGAATTCCCAGACAAGCCCACTTTTCCGGAGATCGCAGCAGGCGTACGCGCGTTTGTTGTCCGAAAGTGTATAAAACCATGTAAAAAATCACTGTGATGGCAATGCAAGCGGTGGCATCTGCATAATTCAGATACCCATCAAATCCATACATGCAGCCCTGAATTCCAATCGCTGTCAGGAAAGACAAAAATGCTCCGGCGCATAGAAATGTTCGAAATGCTTTCGGCAAAACAAACCAGGCTGCTGTAAGCAACAACCCGGTTTCAATGATGAGATGAATATTCATAAGCCAATGATTGTCGATGGGTTGATTCATGGACTGCTGATACAAGGTAATTGCATGTGATCCGGCATAAAACAAACTCCAGATCACGACTTGTAAAAACAGGGTTTTGAAAAAGCTGTTCATCTGACGAAAAGCAAGAATTCCGGTTAAAATAGCCAGTGATAAACACAGGATTTCCGTGAAGAGTGTAAGCATGTCGGTTTCAATGTGGTAGTGAGACATGCTAAGATACGATTAAACAGGAACAGCAACAGATTTAGGCAACGCAAAAACATCAAATCCGAAATCGACAGTATTGCACGGAGGGCATAAATGAGATCTGTTTGCAAATTTAGCTGGCAGATCGAGCTCCTTATTCTCTATCTTTTCTCCACTAATAATAAATACATGTTTGTTTTCATATACATTATCAACGATTACTGTGCGAATCGCATTTGTCAGGAAAATTGCTTCCTTTTCCACTTTAGGATCTTTTTCCTGTATGAGTTTAAAAAGAGTCTGAAAAGGAAACAGGCAGGCTTCAACATCTATGTCATGGATAAATTTGGTGTGAGGTTGATCTTTTCCGTGAACCATTGTCATGCTACCATTCGTATAATTCTCAATGATTTTATCCCGATCACCTTCTTCCATTTTTACGAATTTTTCACCTGCAGGTTTTTCTTCAACAAACTTATAAAATTTTCCATGCCCGTAGGTTGGTATTTGATACAACTCTTTTTGGGTAATTGTATCATACCGTGTTCTTTTAAGGTAGACCGGTTGAAATATCGGAAACACACCAACACCTTCCTGAGATCCCATAAAAATCTTAATCGCCGTTATGTATCGACCATTCAAATGTTTCCCAGTTGCTTCAAGAAATAAATCTTCAAATTCAGAAAACGGAATTTCCAGAATTGAATATGAGTCAAGCTTTTTACCAAAGAGTTTTAAATAGATATCACATTTTTTAACATAATCATCAACTTCCAACTTAGTCATAACTGACATCTGTGCATCTAGTAAATCCTCC
>NZ_JASLCN010000364.1 GCF_030151805.1 Fluviicola sp. | reverse complement strand
GCAGTTCATTACCAGAGACCATATCAATCAGGGAGTGATCGGGAAATTTGAAAAACTGGTGGATGATTACTTTGCATCTGATAATCCTAAAACTATAGGCTTCCCGATGGTCCATTATTTTGCAGAACAGCTTAACCTTTCTGCTAATTATTTCGGGGATCTGATCAAGAAGGAAACAGGGATTTCTGCTCAGGAGTACATTCAAACGAAAGTGATTCATGTGGCTAAGGAACGGATTTTCGACACCGATAAATCCATCAGTGAAATTGCTTACGGATTGGGCTTTAAATATCCGCAACATTTTACCCGGCTTTTCAAACAAAAAGTGGGTGTTTCTCCCAATGAGTATAGGAATTTGAATTGAAAGCTACAGCAATAAATTCAGAATTTCTTCAGAATTGGAATCGTATCTTTATGGCGTGAAGGTATTAATCATAGAAGACGAGCTTGAACTGGCACAGGATATTACGGGGTATTTAACCAGCCAGGATTACCTGTGTGAACTCGCCGTCAATTACAACGAGGCGATCGATAAAATAGCTGCTTATACCTACGATTGTATTCTCCTGGACTTAATGATTCCTTTTGGAGATGGTTTGCAGGTACTGGAAATCTTAAAATCCGGGAAACGCGCTGACGGAGTGATCATTATTTCTGCCAAAAATGCGCTGGATGACAAGATCAAAGGATTGCAATTGGGTGCTGACGATTACCTGGCAAAACCCTTTCATTTATCTGAATTGTCTGCTCGTATTTATTCTGTGATCCGGAGAAAGCAATTCGACAATTCGAATACTATTACACATGATGAACTCACTGTGGATATGCTTTCCAAAACGGTAATGGCGGGGACGAACCTGGTTCCGCTTACCAAAAAGGAGTTTGACTTGTTGTTACTTTTCCTAGGAAATAAGAACAAAGTGATTTCGAAAAACGCGCTTGCTGAACATCTTTCCGGCGATATTGCCGATATGTTTGACAACCACGATTTTGTGTATGCACATGTTAAAAATCTGAAGAAGAAACTGAGCGAGGCCGGATGCGAGAATTACCTGAAAACGATTTACGGAACCGGATACAAATGGGAAGGATGAGTAAATTACTGGATAAACCGTTCAAATCGTTTTCAATCTATGCATTGATCATTTTGGTATGCAGTATTCCGGTTTACTATTTTGTGGTGGATGCTATCTGGCTGGAAGAACTGGACGAGCACAATTCCATCATCCGGAAACGAATGGAAAAGGGAATTCAAAGCACCCATATCAATGAGCAGGAGCTGAACCAAACGCTTGCAATCTGGAACAGCCTGCAACCGGGAACGAAACTCATTGGCATTGACGAGAAGAACATCAAAAAAGACAGTGTTTATACCATTTCTGCCTACAACCGGTTCGAAAAGGAAACGGACCGGTTCCGGGTTCTTTCCACCACGATCCGGGTTCAGGGAAAACCGTATCAACTGACCATTTCCACCAATGTGGAGGAAGCCGACGAAACCCTGATTGCCATCGCTATTGTAACGATTTTGTTTTTCGCGTTCCTGGTTCTCGGGTTTGTCTTTCTGAACAAACGGATTTCCCGCAAAAGCTGGAAGCCATTTTACCATACGTTGAATCAGCTGAAAAATTTTGATTTGAATAAGGATCAGCAGATTCACCTGGAGCAATCCGATATCGAGGAGTTTGAAGAGCTGAACAGGGAATTGAGTGAACTCATCCGGAAAAACGCATCTGCCTTCAATCAGCAGAAACGATTTATCGAAAATGCGTCTCACGAGTTACAAACTCCTTTGGCTATTCTGAAGTCGAAAATGGATGTTTTACTGCAGGATGAACACTTATCGGAGGATCAATCTTCCACCATTGAGGCAATCAATTCGAATCTTTCGCGGATCTCGCGGATCAATAAAAACCTGTTGTTGTTAGCCAAAATCGAAAATCACCAATTTGCGGAAGAAGCAACTGTGAACATCCGGGATATCCTGGAAGAAAGTATCGATCTGCTCGGGGATTACATTCAGAATAAAGACATGCGGATTCAATTAAGAACCATCTCCTATTCCGTAAAATGCAACCAAACCTTATTGGAAGTTTTGATCAATAACCTGCTGATTAACGCGATCAGACATGGTAATGTGCACGATGTGATTGAAATAAACCTGGGAAACAACACACTGACTTTTTCCAATAGCGGAAGCAGTGCATTAAATCCGGATCAATTATTCGTCCGCTTTGGGATATCGACTGAAGAAACAACGAATAGCGGGCTCGGGCTTGCCATTTCGAAAGAGATTTGTGAGCGCTACAACTGGAAGCTTTCTTATGCTTTTAACGGTCAGAGGCATGAGTTTGTGATTGAGTTTTAGCTATTGGTTTTCTGCAAAGATTCGTGTTTTCAAGAAAAAGCATGCGGATTCCGCAGACCATTTACAAATAGACATGTATCTATTAGCCCAGTGGTAGCAAGCTTTTTTCCACAAATGCACAAATTTATTGCTCGCCTACCGGTCTCGCTTGATGCCCCCTGTTAAGTCGCATCAAAATTAGTGCATCGTTCGACTAAGCTCACATCGACAGCTATCAGTACTGTCGGAAAATCACCACATAATTTACAAATAGACATGCATCTATTAGCCCAGTGACAGCAAGGGTTTTCAATCTTTTTTTCTTCCACGACCTAAAATTCCAAATGTTTTCAGAATCTGTTCGGAAGTTTGTATCATCACTTCAAAACAAATCTCATGAAAAAAGTCCTTGCAACCGGAACATTAGTGGTTTTATTAGCTGCTTGCAGTTCCGCTCAGAAAAATGAAGAAACGTCGAAAGATTCTAAAATTCCGGTGACCGTACGGGATGCTTTCAAGCAACATTATCCGAACATCCGTGATGTTGACTGGGAAAAAGAAGGTAAAAACTACGAAGCTTCTTTTGAAAATAACAAAACAGAAACTTCTGTAGTCATTGATGCCAGCGGGAAAATTCTCGAAACGGAAACGGAAATAGAAATCAATGCGTTACCAAAGCCCGTTCTTGATTATCTTGCTGCCAATTACAAAGGGCAGAAAGTCAAAGAAGCAGCTAAAATTGTACTTGGCGACGGAACCATTAATTATGAAGCTGAAGTCAATAAAAAAGACCTCCTTTTTGACAGTAACGGTTCATTCATCAACGTGATCGGGAAATAACATGAATGCATTCTTTTATAGAAGCCTGATGGCAATCGTTGTACTGATGGCAACATCGGGTGCGTTTGCTCAAAGCGGCAACGTCACCATCTCGGGAACTATAAAGGGTAAAGCGGATAAAACTGCTTTACCCTTTGTTCAGGTTGCTTTGAAAACGGAAAAAGATTCGACGCTTGTAGTTGGAACCATTACCGATGAAGAAGGCCGGTTTTCCCTGTCTCCGGTAAAAGAAGGAAATTATGTCCTGGTTGTTCATTCTTTCGGGTATAACACCTTGAAAAAGTCTTTGTATGTGGGCGCACTTTCCGATTTCCTGGATCTGTCTGTTATTGAACTGGAAGAAACCGTTCAGGCGATCGATGAAGTCGTGATTGTTGGTCAGATTGAAGAAGTCAGCGACAAAATGGACAAAAAAGTCTTTTCCGTTGAGGACAATATCAGCCAAAGCGGTGGTTCCATCCTCCAGGCCATGCAAAACCTTCCGGGAATCACGGTTCAGGACGGAAAAGTGCAGCTCCGTGGCAATGATAAGGTCACGATTCTGATCGACGGAAAGCAAACGGCCTTAACAGGATTCGGCGATCAATACGGCCTGGACAATATTCCTGCTTCGGCAATCGAACGGATTGAGATCATCAATAACCCGTCTTCGAAATACGATGCGAACGGAAATGCCGGAATCATCAATATTATCCTCAAAAAGAACAAACAGGAAGGTTTTTCAGGAAAAGTAGGTTTGAACGGTGGTTTGGGTGCTCTTTGGATTAAAAAGGAGAATTTGCCGACTATTCGTCCGCAATATCAATACACTCCGAAAATCAATCCGACGGTTTCTCTCAGTTACCGGAAAAACAAAGTCAATCTCTTCTTTCAGGGAGATTATTTGTATACACAAACCCTGAACAAGAATGAATTCGTAACGCGCTATTACGATGACGGAACCATTATCGACCAGCAAACGAAGCGAAACCGGAATACGCATTTTGCCAATGCCAAGATCGGGATGGATTATGCTTTCAACGATAAAAACATCCTCACTGTTTCCGGTTTGTACGGAATGGAAAAGATTCTTGATCACGGAGATGAACCCTTTTTTAACCGGGATTCTTCAGACCGGATTCGTTTGTGGCGCTTCCTGGAAGATGAACTCAAAACAACCGTCATGGGAACGGCGACTTTTCTGCACAAATTCCCGCAAGCAGGACATCAATTAAACATCGGGTTCAATTACACCTTTCACCGGGAAAATGAAAAGTATTTTTTCGACAACATCTATCCCACTTTTACGGGTTATGATTCCTTTAAATTGCTTTCCGATGAACAGGTTGCGGATTTGAATGTCGATTATGTCAAACCGCTCAAATACGGCCGATTGGAAACAGGGATCAAACTTCGGAACAGAACTATTCCTACCAATATGCAGTTTCATCCGGGCTTGAATTCGCCGCTGGACACCACTGCAGGAGGTTGGGCAAATTACAAGGAATTGATTCCGGCGATTTATGGAAACTACATCATCGACCGGAAAAAAGTAGAAGCTGAAATCGGTTTGCGTGCAGAATATGTGCGGATCAATTACCTCGTCAATCCGGATCACAGCACTTATAAAAGTAGCGGATACAACTATTTTCAACCTTTCCCGACTTTGAGATTGGCGTATAAATTCAATGAAAAGAACAAAATCTCCTTGTTCTACAACAGACGTGTGGACAGACCAAATGAAGTGGATATCCGCATTTTCCCGAAATACGACGATGCCGAAATTATCAAAGTGGGGAACCCGGGGCTGCGTCCGCAGTTTACAAACTCCATTGAGTTGGGTTACAAGTCGAGCATGAAAAAAGGATATTTCTTTGCGGCACTTTACGGGAAAGAAATCAACGGAACCATTACCCGTATTTCAAGCACTGTTCCCGGAAGCAGTTTGATTTACGCCATTTTTCAAAATGCCGGAAGGAGTTACAACACCGGAATTGAAATGACCTATTCCAACACGGTTGCCAAGTGGTATACTTTCAATGTGAACGGAACTATTTACTACAACCAGATCAATGCCTTCAGTGTTGAAAACAAATACCCGGTTGTTAACACGTTTTCCGCAAGCAAACAACGCATTTATTCCGGAAACATCAAGCTGAACAACACCTTTCATTTTTCCAAAGGAGTTGATATGCAGTTGATCGCTATTTACCTGGCGCCGGATATTATTCCGCAGGGAAAGATTTACTCACGATTCTCATTGGATCTCGGAGTGAAAAAGAGCATCCAGAAAGGAAAAGGCGAAGTATTCATCAATGCTACCGATTTGCTGAACACGATGGTTGTCAAAAAACGGATTCAGGGCGATGGTTTTTACTACCAAAGCAGCGACTATTATGAAACACAGGTCGTAAGAATCGGTTATAGTTATAAGTTTTAGAGTCATGCGTCATTCTCGATACGCTTCGCGCCCGAATTGACGCATGACTTTCTTTAGTTTTCCGGTCGTTCTCGATACACCTTCATTACATTGCGGTACTCGAACTGACAGGAAAAACCGATTCAGCATTTAATGTTCATGTCCGCCGCCGCCTTCACTTTTCAGTAAGTGGCTTTGAATGTAATATGCACCTTTCAATACGATTTGAGCATCCGGAGGAATGGGTTGCAGAAAAGTAACCTGCACAAATCCCAATTGTTTCGTTCCGGTTTTTACTTCTATGCGTTGAAAATGGTAGCCTTTTCCGGCTTTTTCAGTATGTTCGTGCTCATCTTCGTGATCGTGACCACTCTGTTCGTCGTGGCTTTTCTCTGCTTCTATTTTTTCCAGGATGAAAATAAATTCCCTTCCGTCTGCCTGAACAATCGCCGCTTCGGGAAGTGCTTTGACCTTGTTCACTCCTACATCAATCAAGGCATTCACGTACATTCCGGGAATCAATAACTGTTTTTCATTCAGGATATCCGCATGAACGGCAACTGATTTGGTTTCATTCTCAAATGCTTTCCCGATACTGAATATTTTCCCCCTGATTTCCGTGTTATCCTGGTTCGTCAGCGTAAATCTCACTTGTTGATCCGGCTTTACCTTCTGCAAATCCTTTTCGTAGACCAGCAAATCCACATGCATTTTGGTATTGTCAACAATACTAAACAAAGGTTCTCCCAATTTGGCGGTCGTTCCGATTTTCACATTGATTGCGGTAATGTATCCGCTGATCGGGGCTTTGATTGACATGATCGAAATTGCTCCGCCTTCTCCCTGCAAATTCAAAATATTCAATTGTTTTTTCAAGGATTCGAAGCGGGCTTTTTCTCCTTCGTAATCGGATTTTGATTTTTGGAGCATCTTTTTTGCGTTGACATTTTCAGCGCTCAGGGTCTTTTGACGATCGTATTCTTCCGAAAACCAATCCAAACTGCTTTTTGATTCGAGGTAAGCTTGTTGCAATTTGGTAAACTCCAAACTTTCAATAGTCGCTAATGTTTGTCCCTGCTTCACAAATTCCCCTTCAATAACCTTAATTGATTTCACAGTTCCTTCTACCAAAACAGTTACATCCGCCTGATTTTGAGGAGGAAGTTTGGTGTAACCGTTCGCGTGAATCACTTCACTGAGGTTCTTGAAAGAGAAGGTTCCCAATTCAATTTCAGACGCTTTGTATTGTGCTTCATTCAATTCAACTTCCTTTGGTCCTCCTTCTGCGTGTCCGGAAGGTTCTTCCGCTTTTGCCGCACTGCTCTCTCCGGATGGGCGCAGCATGAAGAAAAGTACGATTGCCAGAAGGCAAATTGTACCGATGATATATATGATTCTTTTTTTCATGATTCCTTTTATTTATTTAGTAGATACTGAATCGTGCTAACGCTTTGGTTGTGTTGATTCAGCACTTTGATATACGCGATCTGACTCTCCAGAGCGGTCTGAATTCCCTGCAAGTATTCCACATAGGAAATATCTCCCTGCTCATAGGATTTCGACGCATTTTTCGAAATGACCCGCGCTGACGGAAGTACCGAAGTTTCATAAAACTCCACCGCAGACTGCAAGGTCATCAGTTGCTGCAATTCTTTGGAATACAGATTTTTCAATTGCTCTTTCATGTAATCGGCACTCGCCTGTTGTGCCAGGATCGTTGTTTTTGCAGATTTGCTTTTGGCTACCGCCGAATTTGCAAAAATGGGAATGGAAACTCCTAATGTGAATCCCTGGAAACGCGGTGCTCCGTTGTAAAACACATTCTGACCGTTGATGTCCTGGTTTCCGGTTAACGATTGGATGAAATAACCTGCACTCAAATCCGGAAATAAGGCTGAACGTTCCAGCTTCTGATTCGCTTCTGCCAACTTCACTTCCTGCAAAGCAAGCTTAAACTGGGGATTTTCTTCCAATGCCGCAG
>NZ_JASLCN010000284.1 GCF_030151805.1 Fluviicola sp. | reverse complement strand
GTATCCTCTTCTTTGTCCTTTATTTATATTCGTTTGGGACGTCAAAAAGAAATGTTGTTATTCGATTGTGTACATTTGTTATTGGTAATAATTGGTTTTTTTACCGCAAAATTCATTAATCCATCATTGACCAGTGCACTGTGGGGATTCTCAATCAGTCAGTCGGTGTATTATTTGTTTGCGATATTTATTGCGATCTATTTTATTAAGAAATCAAAACAGGCTTAAATGCACATTCTCATACTTGCTTCCGGTTATCCAACAGAATATTCTTTGAATCAGGGAATCTTTTTTCGTGATCAGGCAGAATCTCTGGCGCGGAACAAAGAGAACCAGGTTGCGGTTATTGCCACGGTTCCGGTATCGATTAAAGCGGTTTTGAAAAAAAGACTTTGGTCTTTCGGTGTGAAAAAAACAGTCAGAAATGATGTCAGAACAGTTGTTTATACCTTTTTGAATCTTCCGAAAGTACATCGTTACCGGATGCTCAAATCGCGCAAAGAAGCCATGAAACTGATTGAGGAATATATCCGGGAATTCGGAAAACCGGATTTGATTCACCTTCACGGATTTCAATCAGGACTGCAGGCAATAGATGCAAAAAAGAAATTTGGAATTCCTTACGTAGTAACCGAACATTCGACGCAATTCATAGACGATATCGTGGCTCCCGGTTTGGAACCTTTTGCAAAAGCCGTTTTCGAACAGGCTGATGTTGCAATAGCCGTGAGTGTTCCCTTTGCCCGGATCATGACAAAACGTTACGGAAGAGAATTTCAGTACATTCCGAACGTGGTGGACACGAATATTTTTCAACTAAACCCTGAGCCAAAGGAAAACACAGAATTCACCTTTTTCAACGCCGCAGCATTTGTGGTGGAGAAAAATCAACCGATGCTTCTGGAAGCATTTGCGAAAGTGCTGGAAATTCATCCGGAATCTCGTTTGAGACTTGCAGGAACAGGACCGGATGAGCAAACTACCAGGGAATATGCTAAAGAACTGAAGGTAGACAACCAGGTAGATTTTTTGGGAGTATTACCCAGAAATGAAATTGTGAAAGAAATGCAGCAAATGGATGCTTTCGTACTTTCCAGCAGGGTGGAAACCTTCGGAGTGGTATTGATTGAAGCACTGAGTTGCGGAAAACCGGTCGTGTCAACAAAATGCTTCGGACCGGAATCAATTGTTACTTCTCCGGAAGTGGGAATTCTTTGTGAACAGAATGCGGCAGATCTTGCTTCGGCAATGATCCGGATGATTGAAAATCACGCTGCTTATAACAAAGAAATGATCCGAAAACATGCAATTGACCGGTTTTCGAATGAGGTAGTCATCAACCAATTGATGGATGTGTATCAAACGATCGTTTCAAAATCTAATGCTTGATTCAAATGTGTGGAATTAGTGGAATTGTAGCAAGAAAAACAATGATAGATTCTGAACGGGAAATCCGCAGAATGAATGACATTATTGAACACCGGGGCCCGGATGGAGAAGGAATTTACTGTTATCAGAATGTGGCTCTCGGACATCGGAGATTAGCCATCCTGGATCTTTCCGAATTGGGAAAACAACCCATGCACTGGGAAGAGAAATACACAATCGTTTTCAACGGTGAAGTATACAACTACATTGAAATTCGTGAAGTACTGCTCAAAGAAGGATACTCGTTCAAGTCAGAATCGGACACGGAAGTTATCCTGGCGGCATACGATCTTTGGGGAAAAGAATGC
Organism: Fluviicola sp.; assembly: GCF_030151805.1. GTDB lineage: Bacteria > Bacteroidota > Bacteroidia > Flavobacteriales_D > Crocinitomicaceae > Fluviicola. Next base: position 25,767 of record NZ_JASLCN010000284.1, on the reverse strand, counting down.
GTGACACGTTTTAACGGAATGTGGTCTTTTGCCATCCTGGACAAAGAAAAGAAAGTGCTTTTTTGCAGCCGCGACAGGTTTGGAATCAAGCCGTTTTATTATACGATTTCCGAAGAAGAATTCCGTTTCGGGTCGGAGATCAAACAATTATTGGAGGAACAGCCGCTCCTGAATTTGCCGGTAGCATTGGATTTTATTATTACCGGAATAGAAGAAGCTTCGGATGAAACCTTCTTTAAGGGAATTGTGAAGTTGACTCCCGGGCACAATCTGACCTTTGATTTAGCACAAAACAGCTATCAGATCGAAGCGTTCTATTCGTTGCCGGATGAAGGGAAAGAAACGGCAAACGGCGATTCAATTCCGGGTTATATTTCGCTTTTGGAGGAAAGTGTCAAGCTGCGTATGCGTTCGGATGTACGCGTAGGAACTTGTTTGAGCGGAGGGCTTGATTCGAGTACCGTTGCAGCATTGGCAAGTAAAAATTACAATTACCAGGAGCAATTTTACGCCATTCATGCCAAATCAGAGGAAGCGGCTACCGATGAAAGTGCGTTTGCTACCTTGGTTTCGGGGCATCTGAATTTGAATCTGAAAACCGTTGTTCCGGGATACCAGGACTTCGAAAGCAATATGGACGAAGTCATTTATACGCAGGAAGAGCCGTTTGGAAGTCCTTCCGTGTTTATGCAGTATTTCGTCTTTAAAGAAGCCCGGAAAAATAATTGTATCGTGATGCTGGACGGACAAGGAGGCGATGAAACGCTTCTGGGTTACGAACGTTACTATCCGGCATTGATCCGCAGTTTACCCTGGTCTAAACGCTTGAAAGCACTGTTGAATTCCAAAAAGAACTCGCGCCTGAGCATGTTGGAAGCAATCAAATACATGTTGTATTTCGGAAATTACAAGAGCCGTTTAAACAGGGTAAAGCGCCGTGCAAATTTCATCCGTCCGGAATATTTGGAACATTTCAAATCCGAAGCGTTGAGAAAAGTATCGGAGAGTTATTCGGATGTTCGGAAAATGCAGAAGATGGAATTGACAAGAAGTCAGCTGCCTCATTTGCTCCGTTACGAAGATAAAAACTCCATGAAGCATTCTGTTGAAGCCAGGCTGCCGTTTATTGATTACCGGGTTGTTGAATTTGCTTTGAATATGGAAAACGAAGCTAAAATTTACGATGGCTGGACAAAATATGTTTTGCGAAAGGGAATGTCAGGATTATTGCCAAAAGAAATAGTTTGGCGTAAGAACAAACTGGGATTCAATGCCCCTGAAAATTTGTGGCTGGAAAAACATGCTGCTGAAATGGAAAAGGTAATCCGCAAATCAGTTATTTTTAATGCGATTTCAGATTTAAATCAATTGGATTTGAATCAATTGGATAAACGGATGCGTTGGAGGATCTACAATCTGGCAAAATGGGAATTGTTGTTTAATGTCCGGATTGCTTAAATGAACTTGTTAAGAGAAATAAATGAATAAACCAAAAGTCTGTCATTTTACTTCGGCTCATAAACCGGACGATATTCGAATCTTTCACAAAGAATGTACTTCTCTTGCTGAAGCAGGTTATGAAGTTTTTTTGGTTTCGGCTTATCAATCGGATACATTACCGGGTGACGTGAAGTTTATTCATGCCGGCTCGAAATCAAGAGGTAGAATCAGCCGGATGCTTTTTACTGCAAAAGAAGTGTACAAAGCGGCAAAAGCAGTTGATGCGGAAATTTATCATTTTCACGATCCGGAGTTACTTCGTTTCGGATTAAAATTAAAACGCCGGGGAAAAAAGGTGATTTATGATGCGCACGAAGATGTTCCGCGTCAGATCATGGCTAAATTCTGGATTCCCAGAATTTTCCGGAAACTGATTTCCGTTTGTTTCGAGAAATATGAAAATTATGTAGCCAAACGATTGAGTGCAGTGGTTGTTTCTACGCCACATATTCGCAAACGCTTTATTCAGGTTCATCCGAAAACAGTAGATGTTTGCAATTACCCGCTGATAACGGAACTTATGGAACCTGCCAGTTGGGACGACAAACAGAATGAGATCTGTTATGTAGGAGGAATTTCGGTTGTACGTGGAATTCTGGAATTGATGGATGCATTGGCGCTACTTCCGGATTTCAGACTAAATCTGGCGGGTAATTTTTCAACTGCAGAGTTGGAGGAACAGGTCAAAACCAAAAAAGCATGGAACCGGGTTGAGTTTTATGGTTACGTGGGGAGAAAAGAACTTTTGTCGATCTTTCAACGCTCAAAAATTGGAATGGTAACTCTTTTACCAACTCCCAATCATATGGAATCCTTACCGATTAAGATGTTTGAATATATGAGTGCCGGAATTCCGGTGATTTGCTCAAATTTTTCTTTGTGGGAAGAAATTGTCGGGGAGAATAAATGCGGTATTTGTGTAGATCCGACGCAGTCCGGGCTGATTGCTTCCGCGATTGAATCCCTGTTGAGTGAACCGGAAAAGGCAAAAAAGATGGGCGAAAACGGACGGCTTGCCATTCTTGAAAAATACAATTGGGAGATCGAAAAAAAGAAGCTCTTTGCGCTTTATGAAGCTCTTTAACAGGTGATTGGAAAGAGTAAATCCCCTTCATACCATCATCCGCCCAATTTGGTTAAATTCGCAAGGTAATCTAAGAACGAGAAGGAAAAAATGATTCAACGTATTAGGGAATCTGATTTTATAAGGAACATACTGGTACTTTTCAGTGGTTCACTTCTTTCCCAGTTGATTCCCTTTTTTGTTTTACCGATTTTACAGCGTTATTACTATTCTCCGGCAGATTTCGGTTTGCTGGCAGTTTTTATTTCGTTGTCCGAACTTTTTTCATCGGTTGCTTCCGGTAAACTGGAGTATGGAATTGTTTTGCAAAACCGGGAACGAAATGCCATTAACCTATTTTTCGGAGCATTGAAAATCGTGTTGATCGTGACAGTGATCAGTAGTGTTCTGGTGCTGATATTCCGGGACTTTATTGCGGATTATTTGGAAGCCCCACGTTTAAGTAATTACCTGTTCCTTCTGCCGGCATACATCATTTTCTTTTCCATGACCGATTTGTTTTCTTATTGGTTTAACCGTAAAAGAAGATTCAAGGTCATTTCATTTGCAAAACTGGTTCAAACCGGAACCTCGGAATCTGTAAAATTGGTTTCAGGGATGCTGAACCTGGGAGTTTTCGGATTGATTATCGGAAGGCTTTCCGGATTTATCGGAGCAGTTCTCTATTACGTCCGGACATTTGTAAAACGGGACAGCAGGGCATTGAAATTGTTGGATAACAACATTAGCCGTGAAACTGTTCGTGAAAACAAGAAATTTTTGTTTTTTACCACGCCGAGTGTTTTTTTAGGGAATTTGATTAACGTGGTTTATCTTCAATTGTTCCTGGTTTATTTCGGAGAACAAATGGTCGGAATGATCGGTGTTTCGATGACTTATTTGTCTGCAGGATTCGGAGTGGTGGCCATTTCGTTTTCCCAGGTGTTTTATTCCAAACTGGCAGAAACGAAGAGCAAGGAACACCTGCTTCACATGTATATCCGATTTGCTAAAAACCTGGCGTTGATTGCTTTGATTCCGATTGTGGTGGTTTACCTGATTCCGGGTTCAATGGTTGCTGCAATATTGGGAAAACAATGGATGGAACTCATGCCGATAGCCCGCATCATGGTACTTTGGTTAGCTGCGTGGTTTGTTTCTTCCTCGCTGTCTTTTATTTTTATCCGCTTGCAAAAACAACAGGTGTTGTTGTATTATGACGTACTTCATTTGGTGGTGATTTTAGCCGGTTTTTTCATCGGTCGTGCTTATTCCGACAAGATGGAATCTGCTTTGTGGGGCTTCAGTATTGCACGGTTTATCTTTTACATTTTTGTAATCGGAGTGGCCATCCGGATGATTAAACGCACGGATGAAAGTACGCTGTGAAAAAGAGAGCGATTTAATGGGTAATTTTTACCTTGATTTTATAAGTGAATTGAATGATTGTTATCGTTGATTACGGTTTGGGGAACCCGGGTTCTATCAAAAACATGCTTCGAAAGATCGGATTCGATCCGGTGATTACTTCCGATCATGCAATCATTCAAATTGCTGAAAAACTCATTCTTCCGGGTGTTGGAGCTTTTGATCAGGGAATGAAAAACCTGGAAGAGAAAGAACTGATCCCGCTATTAAACCGAAAAGTCCAGGAAGAAAAAACTCCCGTTTTAGGAATTTGCCTCGGAATGCATTTATTTACCCGGAAAAGTGAAGAAGGTGTTCGTAACGGATTGGGTTGGATAGACGCAGAAACGATTCGTTTCGATGCCTCAAAAACAGCAAAAAAACTCCCTGTTCCTCATATGGGATGGGAATATGTCTCGTTGAAAAAGGATAGTCTTTTACTGAATGAAATGTATGAAGAGCCGAAATTTTATTTCGGGCACTCTTATTGTGTCAAGTGTGAAAATCCGGAAGATGTGATTTTAACCAGTCACTATATTCACGAATTTGATTCGGCTTTCCAAAAGGAAAATATCCTGGGAGTTCAGTTTCATCCGGAAAAAAGCCACAAATACGGAATGAAGTTATTGTCCAATTTTATGATTCATTTTTAATGGCGATTCCGAGAGTTATTCCTGTCTTACTAGTGCAAAGCGGAGGATTGGTCAAAACCGTTCAGTTTAAAAATCCGAAGTACATTGGAGATCCGTTAAATGCGGTCCGGATATTTAATGAAAAGGAAGTAGACGAGTTGATTTTGCTGAATATTTCAGCTGCGTTCGAATTGCAACCGATTCCATTTGAATCCTTAAGGGAAATCGCAGAAGAATGTTTTATGCCTTTGGCTTATGGCGGAGGAATCAAAACACTGGAAGATATTCGCGCGCTTTTAAAGATCGGAATGGAGAAAGTGGTCATCAATTCATTGTTATACCAGGATTTGAAGGTGGTGAAAGAAGCCATTACTCAATTCGGAAGTTCAACGATTGTGGCCTCTTTGGATGTCAAAAAGAATTTTTGGGGAACGTACGAGTTGCATTCGCGTAACGGAAAAGCGAATACAAAAAAAACTCCGGTAGAATTTGCAGTGGAACTGGAACAAATCGGGGTTGGTGAACTCATGATCCAATCGGTAGACCGGGATGGAACGATGAAAGGTTATGACCTGGAATTGATTTCGGAAATCAGTTCGGTTGTTCAAATTCCGGTGATAGCATGCGGGGGAGCAAATACTATTGATGATTTCGACAAAGCAATTAATCATGCCGGAGCATCCGCAGTGGCTGCCGGAAGCATGTTTGTGTTTCATGGAAAACACAAAGCAGTTTTGATCACTTATCCGGATCAAAAGGAGTTGAAGCGGATTTTTTGAGTGCTTCGATTTACTTGAAAATGACTTATTCAGCTGATTTTTTCTTCTTCCCGGATTGACAGCCGAAAACAAGCTGCAAATAGTCATTAAACCTGAGACCCCAATAAAAATCATTAAGCTGGCAGTTTATTCCGATATTTTACAATCCTATTTTGTTCACAGGAATCATTTGTCATCTGAAACCGCAATTAATTATTTCCTAAATTCGTAACATGAAACAAGTCAGCTTCGGACAGATTTTTTCCATATATCTCGGATTGTTTTCGTTTGGGACCTTGGTTTTTCCGAAGTTGGCGGCTCCGATGGTTCTATTGCTCCTTGTTTTGGTTGCTGTGGCTTATATCAGAAAAGAAGTCAGTTGGTCGCTGAATCGTCCGGGAATGTTCATGATGCTGCTTTACGTGGCGTATCTGATCGGAATCTTTTTTAGCCATGAATTGGCGAATGGCTTGAAATATGCCGAATACAAATTGTCTTTACTGGTTATTCCGTTGTTATTGTCGATCAGGCCGAAATTTGAATGGAAACTTCAATGGTCCGTTATCGGATTAATAGCCGGAACGCTGGTTGTAGCCGGAATCGGAATCCTGAGTTCCTGCAATTGTTATGAACGGCATCAGTGGTTGCTATACTGTTTTTCTTCCAGTTATATCTCTCCGGTTCATCATCCGAGTTATTTCTCCGGATTCCTGCTCTTTGCAACAGCTTCGGCGTGGTACGGTTATCGAAAAAAATGGAAAGGCTTTTCCTTGTTTGCCGTTATTCCGTATACTTTGTTTGCATCGGTGTTTTATTTCTTCTGTTTGAGCCTGGCGGGAATCTTATTTTTGGGAGTTGTATTGGTCGGATTGTTTGTTTATCTCCTTTACAGGAAACTCGGAAAGTGGGTCGCACTTGCTGTTTTGCTTTTGGGGCCGGTTTTGCTTTTTGTCATTCTCAGCAAAGTTCCCGGGATCGAAGACGATGTACGGGTAACGAAAGGAGCTATTTCAGAATATGTTGCAGATCCGCATGCATTTTTAGCCAAACGGGTAGATGATCCTGCGATTCCGGGAAATCAGAAACGCCTGGTGATGTGGACGATCTCTACGGAGTTGATTTTGGAACATCCGTTTGGAGTCGGAACAGGAAATGTAGACGAGTACTTGTTCGGAAGATTGAATCAGTATGGTTTCCATCAATTGGTGACAGATGATCTCAATCCGCATAATCAGTATTTGCAAACAACATTGGAAATCGGAATTTTTGGGTTATTGATTTTGCTGGGATTGATTGGTTCGTGCATCTATGTAGCAATCAAACACCGGAACTTTTTATTATTGCTTTTGATCTCCGGTTTAGCTTTCAATATGTTGTTTGAATCCATGCTGCAGCGTCAGTCGGGAGTTGTGTTCTATTCATTCTGGATTCCGGTATTGCTGATATTCATTCAAAATATTTCGGAAAGAAAAAACCAAAACAAGGATTAAAAAATGGGGAAACGCAAAATAGTTACTATCCTTGGCGCTCGTCCGCAATTTATCAAAGCAGCAGCCTTATCTGTTGTTTTGAAAGAGAGCTTTGAGGAGGTTTTGGTTCACACCGGTCAGCATTACGACTCGAACATGTCGGATGTATTCTTCGAAGAATTAAATATTCCCAAACCGGATTATCATTTGAACATCGGTTCGGGTTCCCACGGAGCAATGACGGGAGCCATGCTGATTGAAATCGAGAAAGTGCTCGAAACCGAAAAACCGGATTTTGTATTGGTTTACGGTGACACGAACTCGACATTGGCAGGGGCTTTGGCCGCATCAAAAATGCTGATTCCGGTGATTCATGTGGAGGCCGGATTGCGGAGTTTCAATAAATCCATGCCGGAAGAACAAAACCGGATTTTAACGGATCATTTGTCAGGTCTATTGTTCGTGCCAACACAAACGGCAATCGAAAACCTTGAAAAGGAAGGAATTACGGAAGGAGTTCACCTGGTTGGCGATGTGATGTATGACGGAATTTTGCGTTTTGCAGAACTTGCCCGGGAAAAAAGTTCCATTCTGAATGAATTGAACCTTCGGGAAAAGGAGTTTATTCTTTGTACCATTCACCGTGCAGAAAACACCAATAATACAGATCATTTGAAAGCTATTTTTGAAGCCTTGAATGAATCCGGAGAACAAATTATTTTGCCGCTTCATCCCCGGACATTGAAATATATGTCGGATTACGGAATAAAAGCTTCTGAAAACGTCCGGATTATTGAGCCGCTGGGTTATCTGGATATGGTTCGTTTAGAGGCCACTGCAAAAAAAATTGTAACAGATAGCGGCGGAGTTCAAAAAGAAGCTTTCTTTTTGGGAGTTTCCTGCGTTACATTAAGAGAGGAAACGGAATGGGTCGAGACGGTTGAAGACGGATGGAATATACTCGTTGGAGCTTCAAAAGACCGGATTTTAGAAGCTATTGCTTCCTTTTCTCCTCAAACAGAAAGAAAAAACCACTTTGGTGATGGAACGTCCACCACAAAGATTACAGATTTGATTAAAAGGGTTGTTGCAGATTCATGAATTATTTAGCTAACTTCATGACAAGAGCTTTAAAACAACACGCGATATATAAACACGATTGAATAGAATGAAAAATAAAAAAAGAGTGCTTGTTTTGGCACCTCATACAGATGATGGTGAATTCGGATGTGGTGGATCAATAGCAAAATTTATTGAAGAAGGGCATGAGGTATATTACGCAGCTTTCTCAGCTTGTCAGCAATCCGTACTTCCTCAGTTCCCGTCAGATATTCTGATCACGGAAGTGAAGGCTGCGACCAAAGTTCTTGGAATTAAGCCTGAAAACCTGATTTTGTTTGATTACGATGTACGCACGTTCGGATATCGTCGTCAGGATATTCTGGATGATTTGATCAAACTTCGCTCGGAAATCAAGCCGGAATTGATCTTTATGCCGGATTTGCAGGATGTTCACCAGGATCACGCAACAATTGCTACGGAAGGTTTGAGAGCATTCAAATTCTCGTCCATTATGTCGTATGAACTTCCGTGGAATAATTTGTCTTTTTCCACTTCCAGTTTCATTCATTTGACTGAAAATCATGTGCAGACAAAAGTGAATGCGCTGAAAGAATACCAATCTCAGGCGCACAGACCTTATTCCGATGAAGATTTCTTAAGATCCGTTGCACGGACAAGAGGAGTTCAGATCGGGACAAAATATGCAGAAGCATTTAACATTGTTCGCTGGATAATTGATTGATATGATTCGTTTAGAAGAAATTAGAAGTTTCTTGCAGTCCGGCTCGGAAAGTTCAGGGAATGATCAGCAGATTACTCAAATTCGCTCGCTTGATGATGCGGATTTTGGTGTTGCATCATTGGGCTGGTGTTCAGATAAAAACAAAGAAAATCTGATCGCCCTGAAAGGTGGAAATGTGATTGTGAGCATTCCGGTTTTCACTGAAATGAAAGAACAATTGCCACAGCTTCATCTGATTCCGGTTGAGAAACCACGAAGCGCTTTTTTGAAAGTGTTGCAGGAATTTTTTGCGGACAAGAAAACCTTCGGATTTGTTCATCCTACGGCAGTTATTGATCCGTCGGTGAAATTTAATCCGGACACAGTACATATCGGGGCAAATGTATTTATTGATAAAAACTGTGTGTTCGGAAATCGGGTGACGATCGGCGCGAATACGGTTATTCATGCATCTACCGAAATCGGAGACGATTGCACACTTGGTTCGAACAATACGATCGGAGGAGTTGGTTTCGGCTACGAAATGAACGAAGAGAATGCATACGAATTAATGCCCCATATCGGAAATGTAGTGCTTCGGAACCGTGTTGAGATCGGAAATAACGTGTGTATCGACCGCGCAGTTTTGGGCTCCACGTTACTGGAAGAAAATGTGAAAGTGGATAACCTGGTTCACATTGCTCATGGAGTGAAGATCGGTAAAAACAGTTTGATCATTGCCAATGCGATGGTTGCCGGAAGTGTTGAAATCGGAGAAAATGTGTGGGTTTCTCCCTCGTCTTCGATCCGGCAAAAACTACAGGTTGCAGATAATTCCTTAGTAGGATTGGGTGCTGTGGTAGTTAAAAATGTAGCGGAAGGAAGCATTGTAGCTGGAAATCCTGCAAAACCTTTCGAGAAAAAATGAAAATCGCAGTTGTTATCCCGTGCAGAAATGAAGTCCGGAATATCGAAGAATGTATTCGGGCCATTTATGCATCCGATTTACCTGAAAATTATGAGCTTTTTGTCAATGTAGTTGACGGAAAAAGCAATGACGGAACACTTGAATTGTTGAATGATCTTCAAACAAAATACAAGGACCTGAAAATCGTTCCGAATGAAAAACAACTCACGCCGTATGCCTTTAACCTGGGAATCTATGCAACAAAAGATGCGGATTTCTACCAGATTATCGGGGCGAGACAAGTCGTTTCGCCGAATTATTTGAAAGATGCGGCGGAAACGCTTCAAAAGAATCCGGAGATCTGGTGTGTTGGCGGAGCAGTCAACAATGTGTATCTCAATGAAGAGGGAAAAATGATTGCCAAAGCGATGGGAACATCCTTCGGAATGGGATTGGGAAATTTCAGAACGCTCAGCGAATCCGGATTTGTGGATACAGTCGGAACTCCGATGTATCCGGGCTGGGTTTTTGAAAAAATCGGGTACTTTGATGAAGAATTGATTCGCAACCAGGATGATGATTTCAACTTTCGGGTGACGAAAGCCGGAGGAAAAATCTGGTACAATGCGTCGATTTCGTTGAAATACTATGTTCGCGGAAGTATCAGCCAATTGTGGAAGCAATTCATGCAATACGGATACTGGAAAGTATATGTCAATAAGAAACACAAAGCTGTTACAACGCTCAGACAATTGGTTCCGCCCTTGTTTGTCTTGTACCTGATACTCGTCCAGTTTTTATTTTTGATTCATCCGCTGCTGTGGCTTTATGGATTGTCCTTCTTTGGAATTTATCTCCTTTTAGGTCTTTTTGTTACTTCCCGGATTGCAGAAAGTGTCAATGAGTTTAACCGCATTTTTGTGATTTTCCCGATTCTGCATATCAGCTACGGTTGGGGGTATCTGAAAGGAATTGCAACCTTTTTAATAGCGAACAGAAAGCCGGGCGATAAGTATAAAAATATGTCGCGCTAGTAGAATATTCAGTAATTTCGCCAAAATGAGAGCAGATACTGCTTTTGATCAGAAAGACAAATTTTAATAGATTTTAAATATGATTCCGTTTTCACCACCCCGCATCGATCAACGCGTAATTGATGAAGTAACAAGTGCGTTAACCTCAGGTTGGATTACAACCGGTCCGAGAACAAAATTGTTTGAAAAACAGCTTACTGCATATTGTGGAAACAAATGTACGGTTGCGGTTAGTTCCTGGACAGCGGGAATGGAATTGTTGTTGCGTTGGTGGGGAATCGGAGCAGGCGATGAGGTGATCATCCCGGCAATTACGTATTGTGCGTCCGCAAATGTGATCATTCATACCGGGGCAAAACCGGTGATGGTAGATTTGAACCCGGATGATTTTAATATTTCGGTAGCAGCAATCCGTGCGGCAATTACACCACGAACAAAAGCAATTATGCCGGTTGATATTGCCGGTTTTCCATGTGATTACGACGGAATTTACGAAATCGTGAATGATCCTGAAATCAAGAAATTATTCCAGGCAAATTCGGAATATCAGAAAAAATTGGGTCGGATTTTGGTTGCTGCGGACGCGGCTCATTCCTTTGGCGCAACGTATGGCGGAAAACGTTCGGGAAGTCTTGCAGACGTAAGTGCTTTTTCATTCCATGCGGTAAAAAACCTTACGACAGCGGAAGGCGGAACGATGACCATCAATTTACCGGATGATTTTGATCACGAGGAAATCTACAAAGAATTGTGTATCAAGATTCTTCACGGTCAAAGCAAAGATGCACTTGCCAAAGCACAAAAAGGAAACTGGCGCTACGATGTGGCTGAGCCCGGATTCAAATGCAATATGACGGATCTTCAGGCCGCAATCGGTTTGGTGGAACTGGAACGCTTTCATGAAAACCTGGATCGTAGAAAAACCATTTGTCTGGCATACAATGAAGGGCTGAAAAATGAATCCTGGGCCATTCTCCCAAAAATGAAGGACGAAAAGCGGGAAACCTGTTATCACTTGTATCAATTGAGAATTGCAGGGGCTTCGGAAGAACAGCGGGACGCGATTATGCAGGCCATTTTTGATCAGGATGTTTCGGTAAATGTTCACTTTCAGCCGTTGCCGATTTTGACGGCCTATAAAAAATTAGGCTATAAGATGTCGGATTATCCTGAAGCCTGGGACAAATACGCAAACGAGATCACGCTGCCCGTTTATTTTGATTTGACGGACGAACAGGTTCAGATAGTTCTTCACGCTGTTAAAACGGCTGTAAAACAAGTGATGGGATAATGAAACGCTTGTTCGATATTCTTGTTTCATTCATGATTCTGTCGGTATTTCTTCCCTTCGGAATTTTAATCTCTCTTGCAATCGTTTTGGAAAGCAAAGGTGGGATATTTTACAGGCAGGAGAGAATTGGCAAAAATGGTATTCCGTTTAAATTATGGAAATTCCGCACCATGCGGGTGGATGCCGATAAATTGGGCAAACTGACCGTTGGAATGAGAGATCCGAGAATCACGCGGGTCGGATATTTTATCCGCAAATCAAAACTGGATGAGTTTCCGCAGTTTTTAAACGTGTTGACCGGAGAAATGAGTATCGTGGGGCCAAGACCGGAAGTTCAGGAATATGTCAGTTTTTATACCGAAGAGCAGCGAAAGATTCTTTCTGTAAAACCCGGAATTACGGATTATGCTTCTTTGGAGTATTTCAAAGAGAATGAATTGCTTGGTAAATCGGAAAATCCGCGAGAAACTTACATTCATGAAATCATGCCGGCTAAAATCGAGTTGAACAAAAAATACATTGCCAATCCGACCTTGGGGCAGGACATTAAAATTATGTGGCAGACGTTTTTGAAAATGATTCGCTAAAAGGCACCTACTTTTTGAACACCAGATAAACCGCAATCAGAATTAATAAAAATGCAACCGCATGATTCCATCTGAAAACTTCGTCTTTGAAGAAGAGTAGGGAAAAGATCATGAAAACGACAATGGAAATTACTTCCTGGATGATTTTTAGCTGAATCAATGAAAATGGTCCGCCATTGCCCTGATAACCGATTTTATTGGCTGGAACCATGAACATGTATTCGAAAAGGGCGATTCCCCAACTCACCAGTATGGTTACCGCAAACACCCAGATTCCGGTTTTCTTTTCGGTTGAATGATCTTTCAAATGCCCGTACCAGGCGTAAGTCATAAACGAGTTTGAAACGAGCAGCAAAGCAATTGTAAGAAGTATTCTCATCGGATTTTTCTTACAAATGTAAGCGATTCGAAAAAAGAAATCCCGCCTGAGCGGGATCGGTATTAATTTTTATAAACGTTTTTCTTTTCGACTCTTCCGTCCGTGCTTTCAACGTAGACAAAAATCCATCCTGCCGGCAGATCGTGAAGGGAATAACACCAGTTTGGCATAGCCCGGTTTTTAATCACCTGTCCGTTCAGGTCAATTAAAGTAACATCTTTGATATCAACAGAAGAAGAAACAATGAGTAAATCACTGGTCGGATTCGGATACACTTTGAGATCCCAGTTCGGTAAAGCGTTTTCTTCCGGAGGGTCTGCCAATTGTGCGTGTAACGAAGTGGAAATAAGGAAAAGTCCACTTAACAAAACGAAGGTTTTCATGGGTTCTTTGGATTTGTCTTTATAACAACTGCCGGAATGAAAGGTTACAGGAAATTGAAAATTAACAATGGAGAATTGAAAAGAAAAGTTATCTCTTTATCCAACTTGAATTAGCTTTTGATTTTAAGATGATGGTACTCAGAATCTTCATTATTTGACTGGATTCTTCTTTCAATAAATTTAAGTCTTCTTTTTTTGATTTACTTAATTCTATTAGTAGCTCAATCCAGTAATTTGATTCGTCACATTCTTTGAGAGCAATTGATAACTTATGAATAAAGTCATTTTTGCTTTCTGCATTTCTAGCTTCCCTAACATTGGCTCCAACAGAAGATGCAGCCCTTGCGAGTTGTTTGGTGATTATGAAATTTTTCTCAGTCTCATTAATTTGCTCACAAATTCTAAAAGTCTGCAATGCGAATTGAAATGTTCTTTCCCGAATATCTAGTGGTTTTGATGTCATGTGTTTTATCTTTCTTTTTTAAAGAAAAAGATCCTTGCAAACCAAGCCTTTTTGAACTTAAGAATCACATTTATGGCTTTTCAATTCTACAATTCTCCATTTTCAACTAATTTTAATTCATGGTAAAACCAATCAAACTTTCAGAAGCAAACGCAGATTTCTTCGACCGTGTGTACCAGGTTGTTCGCTTGATTCCAAGAGGAAGAGCTACGTCTTATGGAGCAATTGCTGCTTATTTAGGAACAAAAAGCGGAAGCCGGATGGTGGGTTGGGCAATGAATGCCGTTCATGGTCAGGAAGGTGTTCCGGCGCAAAGAGTCGTAAACAGAAATGGCATGCTGACAGGTAAAATGCATTTTCAAACGCCGACCCACATGGCGGAATTGTTGAGGATGGATGGAGTAGAAGTTGTAGATGACCGTATCGTAAACTGGAAAGAAGTCTTTTGGGATCCTTTAAGGGAATTGGAAATCGGTTAAGGAAACTTGGAAATAAGATTTTGTTCCCTTGCTGCTCTTAATTCATAATTGGTTCTGTAGTTCTTCACTTGCTCATTGAATAACTCTTCGTTTCCTGAAAGATGAGCGCGGAATGAAAGCTCTTTTTGGATGGATTCCAATGCTTTGTAATTATGGGAAATGGTTTCCATTTCTCCCATTTGGTTTAATAAAACCCGTTCTTTTTTGATTAACTCTCTGGCATGTTCAATCTGGCGTTCATACTCCGATTGGCAAGAACTCATAAACGCAAGAATAAAAATAACAGAAAGGAGTCGTAGTAAATTTTTCCCTTTCATGAAGCAAAGATACGAAGAAACTGTTTGATTAGAAAAATCGTTTGTTTGCTCAGAATCGTTAAATATTCATTCTTTCCGAACAAACATCCGGATGAATATTCTTTACCATTTATTTCCCGCGTAATATTACTGATTACCTTTGTAAGGATGATTTTGGTCACAGGTGCAACCGGACTTCTTGGATCACACATTGTGGTCGATTTACTTCTTCGGGGATATGAAGTTCGTGCGATGTATCGCGAAGAATCACGTAAGGAAGTGGTTTACCGCTTGTTGAAGTTTTATCATTCCGGGAAAGCAGCTTCTTTAAAGGCAAAATTAACCTGGTTTCAGGGAGATATACTGGATCTTTCAGATGTTGAAGATGCTTTGATCGGTATTTCAAAAGTAGTTCATTGTGCCGCTTTGGTTTCGTTTCACCGGCGGGATTTTAATACGCTTTTCAGGGTGAATCGCAGGGGAACGGCCAATATGGTCAATTTTGCCCTGAATTCCGGAGTCGATCAGTTTGTATATGTTTCTTCTACAGCAGCTGTGGGAAGTGATTCGAATTTTTCGGACGGACTGAAACGCGAGTCCAATGAATGGAATCCGAATGATGAGGTGAGTGGATATTCGCTTTCTAAATTCAGTGCTGAAAAAGAAGTCTGGCGGGCAAATGAAGAAGGCTTGCCGGTTTCGATTGTGAATCCAAGCGTGATGTTTGGTCCGGGTTCCTGGGAAGAAAGCTCCCTGAAAATCTTCCGGACGCTGCACAAAGGATTGAAATTTTATACCAAAGGATCGAATGCTTTTGTAGATGTACGGGATGTTTCTGCGTTGATCATTCGACTCATCGAAACGGAAAAAACCGGAGAGCGCTACCTGGTTACTGGTTCGAATATCACTTTCAAAGAATTATTCGACCGGATTTGTGAGAAGCTCCGCGTAAAAGCACCTTCTATATTGGCCGGACCGTTTTTAACAGGGCTTGCATGGCGTTTATCAGGGCTTTCGGGTCGTTTTACCGGAAAGCGCCCGACGATCACAAAAGAAAGTGCCCGAAGCTCTCAGAGCGATTCCAAATTTTCCAACGAAAAACTGTTGAATGATTTTCCTGATTTCCAATTCACGAAACTGGAAGATACGATTGATATAACGATCAAAGGTCGTATGGATTCTGAGAATTGAAAATTGATAGTGGAAAATACCTTGTCAATTCTTCATCTTACATTATCCCTTGCTGTTTGCCAAATCAAAATTAATTTGCTCAATGTAGTTGAGAAGTTTCTCTCTTCCAAATTTAGATTCGCTGGAAGTCGTGAAAACCGGTGGAAGTGCCTCCCAGTATTTCAACATTTCCTTTTTATAAGCAGCCAGGTTTTTCTGCAAAGCAGAGCTGGAAAGCTTGTCGATTTTGGTGAAAACCATCGAGAATGGCAATTGTTGTTCCGCACACCAGGTCATGAACTCCAAATCGATTTTTTGCGGCTCCAAACGTGAATCAATCAAAACAAAGGTGTTAATGAGCATTTCTCGTCTCGTCAAAAACTCAGAAATAAATTTCTCCCATTGGTGTCTGCTCGATTTCGAAGCCTTCGCATATCCGTATCCCGGTAAATCCACCAGGTACCATTCGTCGTTGATTAAGAAGTGGTTGATCAATTGCGTTTTTCCAGGTCTCCCGGAAGTTTTTGCCATGTCTTTTTTATCCACCAACATGTTAATCAAGGAAGATTTACCAACATTTGAGCGACCGATAAAAGCATATTCCGGCTTTCCGTCTGTCGGACAAAGTTTGATGTCTGTATTACTGATGATGAATTTTGCTTCCTTGATAACCATGTGCTTTTTTTGTTGCAAAGGTACGAGAATATTTTTGTTCGTACCCTGATTCAAAATACGACAAATGATGTGTTGAATGCTTTTTGAAGGGGAGCTATGTTTGCATCAACCAAAATTAAACCCAGATGAAAAAGTTATGAATATGCGAATGCGCAATTTCAGACGGGAGTGTTTCTGGTCTTCCGCGTTTTTTATTCTGCTAACTTTGTTGCTATTAAATCTGAACGTTGAACCAGGAGCCGATAAGTGTAGTATTTGAAGACGAGCAATGTCTGGTGGTGAATAAGCCGGTAAATCTGATCGTGCATCATTCGTATTATGCGCGAAACATCGAAGAAACTTCTTTGACAGATCTGATTCGCGTACAAGGGTGGGAGAATGCAAGTCCGGTTCATCGCCTGGATCGTAAAACTTCCGGATTACTGCTTTTCGCCAAAGAATCAAAATGGGTGGCTGAATTTCAAAGTCTGTTTGAAAAAGACGAAATCGAAAAAAAATACCTGGCTCTGCTTCGTGGTTTTGTGGATGCGGAAGGAATTATTGATTCACCGGTGAAAAACGATCGCGGAAACTACAAGGAGGCAAAAACAATCTTCCGGTGTCTGGAGCAGTTCGAACGGGATTACATCATTCCGCCCTATGAAAAACAACGCTACAGTTTGGTGGAAATGATTCCGGTAACGGGTAGAATGCATCAACTGCGGATTCATGCAAACAAAATGGCTCATCCGATCATCAACGATCCGAAATACGGAAACCGGCACCACAATCATTATTTTCAGGAGGAATTGGGAATTCACGAGCTTTTTTTACACGCTTACAGTCTCCGGTTTCAACAGCCGTTTTCAGGAGAGTTGATAGATCTTCAGGTGGATTTGCCTGAATTTTGGTCTGTTTTTTTGAACGGAGTCTGAATACCGAAGAGGATATAAATGGAAAAAGCCCTTTGAACATTAATTCAAAGGGCTTTTCTACTACAACTTAACCTAACTAACTCTTGCGTAAGAGTGCTTTGTGAAACATATCGGATGATTTTTGAAGAACACCCTCAGCTCAATATCTTTGTTTTATTGTCAAACAATTTAGTGAATTGACTGGGAAAGTTAGCGCCTTTGCAGGAAATAAACAAATTTCCCAGTCATATTCCATATTTTTAAGTCATCTGATACCTTCCAGGTTTTTCTGCTCCTTGACCAGCAGTCCGCCTGATTCAGCTTTCAATTCTGACTCATATTTGTTGTGAATAGTGTTATTACAAAAGTAAGGGGTTAAAAAGGATTATACAACCGTATAAATACTGAAAATGCAAATGTGGTTTTCCGAAATTCGTGAACATTACAACTAAACACCTGATAAATAGTTTGATTTCCTACAAAATGAAATGAGAAGTTTTTTTATTCTCAGGAATTGTCAGCCTGGTAATTGATCTTTTTTCGACTTCAAAAGCAGAAAACACGGCTTTTTCCTCCCTTCTTGTCCTTTGAAAAATGTCAATATATCGGGACGTTCTTTCCGTTTGGGATTATTTCGATTCGTTGTTTAGCGTTACGACTAAATGGTGTCTTTTAAAACGTTCCGGGATAAGAAGTGTTTTTCGGTTTTTTTTATTCGGGCATTTAGGAAGTTGACCGAATTTTTTGACGACGCTTTTTGCCTGTCAGAAATGTCAGAAAATTTGGAAGTTGACCGGAAGAATGAGCTTTTTATCTTCATAGTGAATTTTCAGTTGAATGGTTGATTGTTAGGTCAATAAAACAGATAGATTCATGCGTTTTGTTTGATCTTTCATTCCGTTTTGTAACGGCCGGCCGGTTTGTTCTCTTTCAGACAATTTTTCCACAATTTTTCATTTGTTACCACTTTTTACCACCATGGATTAAAAATCTAAAAATTCAATAAAATCAGACCTTTTGAATAAAATGTTGTAACCTTATGTTTGTTGTTTACGTTAGAAGTTATCAACAAAGTGTAATTTGGTGGTAAAAAGTGGGTGATTCTCCCTAATTTTACCCATTATTAATAGCTATGGCTGGACTTGTCGGAGAATTTGAAGTAAAACTGGATGGAAAAGGACGATTCCTCTTCCCTGCAGGGCTGCGCAAGCAACTTTCTCCGGATGCTCAGGAACAATTCATGTTGAACAAAGGCTTTGAAGACTGTTTGACGCTTTACCCGATGAATGAATGGGAAAAGTTGTCGGCGAAGTTGTCGAAGCTGAACTTGTTTAAACCACAAAACCGGATGTTTTACCGCTTGTTTCATCAGGGGGCAAAACAAATCGCGCTGGATAATGCGGGTCGCGCATTGATTCCGGTGATGCACATGGAACGTGTTGGTTTGGATAAGGATGTGATGCTGATCGCATACAACGATCGAATTGAAATCTGGGACAAGGACAAATATTTCCAACTGATTGATGGAAACATGGCTGATTTTGCTGATTTGGCAGATGAAGTAATGGGTGATTTGGGGAATGATGACGAATAACGATGCTGCATACCACGTGCCTGTCATGTTGCAGGAGTGTCTTGATGGATTAGCAATTAATCCGGATGGGATTTACGTAGATGTTACCTTTGGTGGTGGCGGTCACTCGCGTGCCATTTTCGAAAAACTTTCTCCAAAAGGCCAGCTGATTGTATTTGATCAGGATCCGGACGCTCGTGCAAATGCATGGGAAGCTCCGAATTTCCATTTTGTAGCTGCCAACTTTGCTTTTCTCAAAAATCATTTACGTGTTTTGGGTATTCCTGTTGTTGATGGAATTCTGGCAGATCTGGGTGTTTCGTCTCATCAGTTTGACGACGCGAAAAGGGGGTTCTCGATTCGTTCCAATGAAGCTTTGGATATGCGCATGAACCAATCGGGGGATTTCACGGCGGCAAAAATTGTTCAGACTTACGATGAAGAACAATTGGCTGCAATCTTCCGGAAATACGGTGAATTGGATCATCCGTTCAAAACGGCTGTGGAATTGGTGAAAGCGCGTAATCGCTCAAAAATTAAAACAACGGGTGAGTTGATGGAGGCTTTGCTGCCGGTTGCTCCGAAGTTTAAAGATCATAAATTCTTTGCACAGGTATTCCAGGCGCTTCGTATTGAGGTGAACCAGGAAATGGATGTGTTGGAGAAGTTTCTGCTTCAGACCGCTGAAGTGTTGAAGCCGGAAGGGCGTTTGGTAGTGATGTCCTATCACTCTCTGGAAGATCGTTTGGTGAAAAACCTCATGAAACGCGGAAACCTGGATGGGTCGATTGAAAAAGATTTCTTCGGAAAAGTGTTGAAGCCTTTTGAAGAGGTGAATCGCAAACCGATTTTGCCAACTGAAGAAGAGATTCAGCTGAATTCACGTGCGCGAAGTGCAAAGTTGCGAATTGCTAAAAAGATGAGTGATGGAAAATGAGTACAGAGAACGGGAGGAAAATCCGATGGATGCTGTACGAGGGAAATCATCTCGTGAAAAATATTCCACGGAAATACCGGAGGAGAAGGTTGTAAAGAAGGAGAGGGTCGCAAAAAAAGCATCTGCAAAGAAGGTTGCGGAAAAGCCGAAGGTTGAAAACAGTTCGAATCCGAAGGCAAAAGTGAAGGCGGCAACGGCTGCGAAACCACGTCGCCAGAATTTGCTGATTCAGGTGTTGAACGGGGAGATTCTGACAAGAGATTTTGTGTTGAATAACCTGACGTTCATCTTTTTTATCCTCTTGTTGCTGATGTTGATGGTGGCGAAAGGATATTATGGCAAACAATTGCAAAAAGACATTACGGATCTGCAGGCTGATGTGGATGCGCAGACTGCTGAATACATAGAGAACAAGGCGCGTTTGGAAGAATCGACTTCCCGTTACCGTTTGGTTCAGGCATTGGAGAAACGCGGATTGAAGGAAACGGTAAATCCGGCGAAAGTGATACGATTAAAGCGGGCAGACAATGAGTGATAAAAAGGACTTGATGTGGCGGGCTTACCTGGTTTACATAGGTTTCTTCATCGCTTTGATTGTGGTGATCGTGAAAACGGTGATCATTCAGTCGGAAGGAAGTGCTTCGCTGTTTGCAGCAACCAAAGAAAAAATACCAACCCGCGCGGTAAAACGTTACCCGAGACGCGGAGAAGTACTCGATAGAAATTATACGCCGTTGATTACATCGGTGTCGTTCTTTGACATACACATGGATCCTACAGTTGTGAGCCAGGAAATTTTCGACAAGGAGATCAGTGATTTGTCTCGCGGTTTAAGCCAGTTGTTTCCGGAAACTTCTTCCCGCGATTTCGAAAATTATATTCGAAAAGGAAGAGCAAGAGGAAGACGGTATATTACCATTAAACTGAAAGCGACGAATGAACAACGACATCGTTTAAGGGAATTGCCGATTTTCAATTTGGGAAGAAACAAAGGAGGTTTGATTGATACGGATGAAACCATTTTGCGGAAACGTCCTCACGGAGAAATCTTAAAAAGAACACTCGGTTATTATCAGCACAATGAGAATTCCAAAGAATTGCGTGTAGGAATTGAGGGAGCGTTTAACGAAGTGCTTGCAGGAGAACCGGGTGAAGAAGTGGAGCAAAAAATTTCTTCCGGTTGGAAAAGAACGGGGAAAATGATTCGCGAGCCGATCGAAGGAGCTGATTTAATTACTTCGCTTGATATGGAAATCCAGGAAGTGGCACATTCCGAATTGTACCGGCAGTTGAAAAACCAGGGCGCGAAAAGCGGTTGTGTGATTGTAATGGATGTGAAAACAGGTTTTGTTCGTGCGGTTTCGAATTTGCAATTGGCTTCCGATGGCGAATATTACGAGTTGTATAACCATGCGATCGGTACGAAAGAGGTTCCGGGTTCTACTTTCAAATTAGCTGTTTTAATGGCTGCTTTGGAAGATCAAAAGATTAGTTTGGATGATACGGTGAATGCGGTTGGTGAATACCAGTTCTATGATCTGAAATTAAAAGATTCGAATCCGTACGGTTATGGTAAAATCACGATTCGCAGGGCATTCGAACTTTCTTCCAACGTCATTGCACGGGTGATTCACAATGCATACCGCAAAGAGCCGCAATTGTTCATTGATCGTTTGCGTTCGTTCGGAATCGGTGACTCATTGGGAATTGATCTTCAGGGTGAACCGAAACCAACCTTGTACGCACCGGGAACCAGGCAATGGTCGGGAATTTCTCTTCCATGGATGGCAATCGGTTACGAGGTGCAGCAAACGCCTTTGCAGACTTTGGCTTTTTACAATGCGGTAGCGAATAACGGAACCCTGGTCCGGCCTCAGTTTGTGGAGCATATCCGCAGAGGACAACGAATTGTGAAGACTTACAAACCGATTGTGCTTCGTCCGAAAATCTGCTCTGATAAAACATTGCGTGCTTTACAGGAATGCTTGAAAGGAGTTGTGAAGCGTGGAACGGGAAGTGCTTTGAAATCGGCCCTTTTTGATATTGCGGGAAAAACAGGAACGGCGGTAGTTCAGAATGCTGACGGACGTTACGGAGAAGAAGGAAACAAAACGTATCAGGCTTCGTTCGTTGGTTACTTCCCTGCAGATGAACCGCTTTATTCCTGTATTGTAGTAGTTGCTGCACCTTCCAAAGATATTTACGGAGCAACGGTTTCCGGAACGGTGTTCTCTGCAATTGCAAACAAGGTTTACTCCAATTCGTTGAATTATCACAAAGCGATTAACGAAGAGAAAAAGCGGGTTAAGGATGCTCCGGCGATCAAGGATGGGAACATTACGGATTTGGTGACGGTTTTGAAGCGTTTGCATCTGCCTTACCAATTGGATGCGTACAGCGAATGGTCACACGTTCGAACTTCAGGTTCGAATATCTCCATTGTTCCACGCAAAATTTCTTCAACGACCGTTCCGAATCTCGCAGGTTTAACAGCGAAAGATGCGGTTGCTCTGATTGAAGATTTGGGAATGCATGTGTATGTCCGTGGAAGCGGAAAAGTGGTAAAACAAACAATTCCTGCCGGATCACCATTGGTTCCGGGAGGATTAATAGAATTGATATTGGAATGAAAACCTTACATGAAATAGCAAAAGCAACGAAAGTAACTCAGTGGATCGGTCCGGCTGATGCGATGGTTTCTGCGCTTGTTTCAGATTCCCGCAAAGCTCTTGCAGGAACGCTTTTCATTGCTGTGAAAGGAACGAAAGTAGATGCACACGATTTCATTCCGCAGGTGCTGGCTCAAGGATGTACGGCATTGGTGCTCGAGAAAAGTGTGGAAGTTCCGTCGCATGTAACAGTGTTGCTGGTTCCGGACACTTCAAAGGCTTTAGGTGAACTGGCACATGCTTTTTATGATTATCCTTCACAGTATTTGCAATTGGTAGGAGTTACCGGAACAAACGGAAAAACAACCACGACAACACTTTTACACGATTTGTATACCGGATTGGGCTACAAAGTGGGATTGATTTCAACAGTAGTGAATCTGATCGGAAAAGAAACGATTCCTTCCACGCATACCACTCCGGATCCGATTGCATTGAATGCTTTGCTGGCAGACATGGTGGCTCAGGGGTGTTCGTATTGTTTCATGGAAGTCAGTTCGCATTCGGTAGTTCAGAATCGTATTGCCGGCTTGGTTTTCAAAGGTGGTGCTTTCACGAATATCACGCACGATCATTTGGATTATCACGGAACGTTTAAAGCATATATCGAAGCTAAAAAGGCATTTTTTGACGGTTTGTCGAAAGAAGCTTTTGCCCTGGTAAATGCGGATGACAAGAACGGAATGGTGATGGTTCAGAATACGAAAGCGAAGATTTCCACTTTCGGTTTGAAAACACATTCCGATTTCAAAGTAAAAGTATTGGAAAACAGCTTTAATGGTTTACTTCTGACGGTGAATGGAATTGAACTTTGGACCCGTTTGATCGGAGATTTCAATGCATACAACATCGCGACGGTTTACGGAATCAGCCAGTTGCTTGGTTCGGATTCAACGGAAGTATTGACGGTTTTAAGCCGCCTGGAATCCGTTGACGGGCGTTTCCAGTTCACCAAAAGTGAATCGGACATTACTGCGATTGTGGATTATGCCCACACGCCGGATGCGTTGGAAAATGTATTGAAAACGATCGAAAATATTCGTACGCGAAACGAGCAGGTCATCACGGTGGTGGGGTGTGGCGGCGATCGCGATGCGCTAAAAAGACCCGAAATGGCACGTATTGCTTGTGAATTAAGCAACAAGGTCATTTTGACTTCAGACAACCCTCGAACAGAAGATCCTGCGGAAATTTTAAAACAAATGGAAGCCGGGGTCGGAGCACACCAAACAATGAAGGTCCTTTCCATTCTGGACAGAGATCAGGCCATTAAAACGGCTGTGTCTTTGGCGCAGCCAAAAGATATTATCCTGATTGCGGGAAAAGGACATGAAAAGTACCAGGAGATCAACGGAGTGAAACATCCCTTCGATGATTTCGATGTTGTAAAGAATTACTTCATGAAACTCAAAAAGTGATGAATGAAAAACGAACACAAATCAAATACTAAAAAGTTATGTTAACATACCTCTTTAATTATTTAGAACAATTAGATTTTCCGGGAGCCGGGGTGTTTCATTACATCTCTTTCCGTGCGGCGATGGCATTGATTACTTCCTTGATCGTGTCTATCATTTTCGGGAAACGCCTGATCAACCTGTTGCGTCGTCAGCAGATCGGTGAAACGGTTCGTGATTTAGGTTTGACGGGGCAATTGGAAAAAGCGGGAACACCGACAATGGGAGGATTGATCATTCTTTCCGCGATCTTAATTCCAACGCTTTTGTTTGCAAAATTGCACAACGTATATGTGATCACGATGCTGCTTGCGACTGTTTGGCTGGGAGCAATCGGATTCATCGATGATTACATCAAAGTGTTCAAAAAGAATAAAGAAGGCTTGAAAGGAAAATTCAAGGTTGTCGGACAAATCGGAGTGGGAGTCATCGTGGGATCAATCATGTATTTTCACCCGGATGTACAGGTTCATAAACGCGTTTCGGCAAATTACAAATTACAAGCCGGAGAATCGTTCGTAACGCATCAGCATTCAAAAGATGTGGTGGATACCATTCCTTCCAAGTGGATTGTAACACGCGATATGACGACAACGATTCCATTTGTTAAAAACAACGAATTCAACTACAACTGGTTGATCGGTGATATTGACAAATCTTACGGCTGGGCTTTGTTCATTCCTTTTGTGATCATTGTGGTGATAGCTGTTTCGAACGGGGCAAATATGACGGACGGACTCGATGGTCTGGCCACGGGAACGAGCGCCATTGCCGGAATTGCGTTGGCGGTTTTGGCCTACGTGACGTCGAATGTTCATTTTGCGGATTACCTGAATGTGATGTACGTTCCGTATGCGGAAGAACTCGTAATCTTCATTGCTGCTTTCGTGGGGGCATGTATCGGATTCCTGTGGTATAACAGTTACCCGGCACAGGTTTTCATGGGAGATACCGGAAGTTTGGCTTTGGGAGGAATCATTGCGGTATTCGCCATTTCCATTCGCAAGGAATTATTGATTCCGGTTCTGTGCGGAATCTTCCTGGTAGAGAATTTATCTGTGATCATGCAGGTTGGTTATTTCAAATACACGAAAAAACGATTTGGGGAAGGACGCCGGATTTTCAGAATGGCCCCGCTGCATCATCACTACCAGAAAAAGGGCTTGCATGAAGCGAAAATCGTTTCCCGTTTCTGGATCGTGGCAATTCTTCTGGCTGTTGTATCAATCGTAACTCTGAAACTGCGGTAATGAACATTCAAAACAAAATAGTGGTTGTTTTGGGCGCCGGCGAAAGCGGTGTCGGTGCTGCGATTCTTGCGAAAGTAAAGGAGGCAAAAGTCTTTGTTTCTGATTTCGGGAGTATCAAAGAAACATTTCAGGCTGAACTGGATCAGTATGGATTGGAATGGGAACAAGGGAAACACAGCATGGAGCGCATTCTGGAAGCAGATTTGGTAATCAAGTCGCCCGGAATTCCGGAAAAAGCACCGGTGATGAAAGCCATCCGCGAAAAAGGAATCAAAGTGATTTCCGAGATCGAATTCGCAGGATATTTTACCACGGCAAAAAAAGTGTGTATCACGGGAAGTAACGGGAAAACCACCACAACGATGCTGATTCATCACATGCTGAAAAAAGCAGGATTGAATGTGGGATTGGCCGGAAATGTCGGATATAGCTTCGCAAAACAAGTGGCGTTGGAAGACAACGAAATTTACGTGTTGGAGTTGAGTTCTTTCCAGTTGGATGATATGGAAGATTTCAAAGCGGAGATTGCCATTCTGACAAACATCACTCCGGATCATTTGGATCGCTACGAGTACAACATGCAATTGTATGTCAATTCGAAGTTCCGCATCCTGAACAACCAAACGGCAGATGATTATTTCATCTACAATGCGGATGATCAGACAATCATGGCTGAAATGGAGAAACGCTCCGTTCCGGCAAAAAAACTTCC
>NZ_JASLCN010000226.1 GCF_030151805.1 Fluviicola sp. | reverse complement strand
CCCCCATCTTCTCCCCGGCCCCATCTTCAAAATAAAAATCCTACCTTTGCACCGCGTTTTAGGTTCGTTTGTAGCAATACAATCGATAATAGGGAATTCGGTGTGAATCCGAAACTGTATCTGCAGCTGTAACCCTTATCTAACGGACTTCATTGTTCCACTGCCAGTCTACCGACTGATGGGAAGGAGAAGTGACCGGAGGGAAGTCAGAATACCTGCCTTGAACAAATGAATGAAGACTTCAGATTAAAGTCAGGTTCGAATATGGAAGTACAATCTTTCAGTTTGTTCTTATTCTCTGATTTTTTCATTTGCTTACTTAGAACGGAGGTTTTGCCTTCAATTGTTTAATTTTTAAATGCTAAAAGCAATGAAAAAAATGTTACTCGCAGTTAGTGTATGCTGCATCCAATACACACAAGCACAAACCGTAGTAGATTTTGAAGATCTGACGCTTCCGGGATCCGACACAGCGTGGTTAGGTTCCGATATGGCAGGTGGATTTACCTCAAGAGGCGTTTTCTTTGAAAACACGTACAACACGCAATACCATTTCTGGAATGGGTTCGTTTATTCCAACTCAACAGACGCAGCTACTGCAGGTTCTGCAAATGATTACTCTGCTTATACCGGAAACGGTGCAAACGGAAGTGCAAACTATGCTGTATTCAATAACGGAAGCATCAATTTCGGAAGTGAAAAAGTGTTGAGCAGCATCAAAATCACCAACTCAACCTACGCAGCTTTATCGATGCGTGATGGAGACGCTTTCGGAAAACAATTCGGTTCGTCGGATAATGCGGCCGGAGATCCTGATGGAACAAACGGGGCAGATTGGTTCCGCTTATACATCATCGGGAAAGATGCCCAAAGTAATACAACCGACACGGTTACTTTCTACCTGGCAGATTACCGTTTTGCAAACAACGCGCAGGATTACATTGTGAATACCTGGGAAACCGTAGATTTAACTCCGCTTGGAGAAGTTCAATTCCTGGAGTTCGAACTGGCTTCTTCCGATGTTGGTCAATTCGGAATGAACACTCCGGCTTATTTTGCTTTCGATAACCTGACGTACGCAACAGCTTCTATCAACGAATTGAGCGTTTCCACTCAGGAAATTTACCCGAACCCGACAACAGGCCGTTTGACTGTCCAATCAGAAGCCGGACAAATCAAAGTTTTCAGCCTGACCGGTGAATTGATCCTGGAGCAAACAACAAACGGAACTCAGGAAATAAACCTGAACCAAGTGAATGCAGGAACTTACATCGTTGAAACAACGAGCGCAAAAGGAACTGCCAGAACACGCATCAGCAAAATCTAATTGGATTTCCGGTTATCCATAGTATCTATCTTGGTTTCAGCCTCCTGTCCGGTATTCGGGCAGGAGGTGAAACCTATTGAAGAAATTGTCATTTCGCCCCGAAACGAAAAAGACAACAGCATTCAGATCGAACTCAATAAGGACCGGATTCAAAATAAACTGGCAAATGACCTCGGGCAAATCCTGAGTTTGTTTCCCGGATTGCAAATCAAGAATTACGGAGATGTGGGTGGTTTAAAAACCGTTAGTTTCCGGAGTTTGGGAGCCGGGCACACGGCATTGGTACAGGATTTCAGTTCTGTTTCAACCACTCAGAGCGGTCAGGCAGATTTAAGTGCTTTTCCCGTTGATTTCATCGAGCGCCTAGAACTAATCACACTTTCCCCTACCCGGACTCAAATCCCGATTCACGCCAAACTCGCCGGTGTCGTTGTCAACGTTGAATCTGTTCACTCTTATTCGGGAATCAATCCCCGGAAAATCATTTTAGGAGCACAATTAGGTTCTTTCGACCAATACGAAGGTTACTTAATGCTTCAAAAAAGAGTCAAAAAATGGGCAGGAACTTTAACCGGAAAAATCCGGTCTTACGGAGGAAATTATCCCTATTCCTATCTCAACGGAAACAATACCATGGAGGAACGAAGAAAAAACAACGGTTTGCTGGAGTATTTCGGAACGGCATCCGTGCAGTTTTCGCCAAACCCCAACCACCAGTTTCAAGTGCGTTTATCCGGAAACGAATACCAAAAAGAACTGGCCGGAGCAGTCATCTTTTACAACAGCAATGCGGCACAATATCTGAACGGATATGGCTTGAATGCAGCGCTGAATCACCGTTTCAAAAAGAGCAGATGGGATGTTTTTTCCTCTGTCAACTTTCAGAAAAACAACCTCCAATACCTCGATTCCAGTTACCTGAATTCACTCGGATACCTCGATCAGCGCTTCTATTCCAATCAGCTTGATGTTCAGTCACAGGTTTCTTATTTGATTACTGAAAACCTGGGGGTTTTACTTGGAAGCTCGCTCATTTCAGAAGAACTTTCCGGAAAATCCTTGACCGGGAATCCCTATCGAAACACTTCAGAAAGTGTACTTGGTTTGGAATGGAAAAAAATCGGGAAAATCCTGGTTCAGATCGGAGCCCAGGGAATTTTCGAGAAACGCGATACCGTTCTGAAGAATAAGTGGAATTTACTTCCTGCCCTTTCCTGGAGTTTTGATCTCGGAAAGAAAAACAGGTTAAGCCTCGTTTACAGGTACACCTGCCGGCAACCTACCTTCAGCGAATTATATTATCAACAAATCGGAAACACGAAACTTCGCACGGAGAAAGCGCACATCGCTTCGCTTCGCTACGAACTTTATCTTCCTTTCAGGAATGGTATTTCGCAAACCATGATTCAACCCTTCTATTCCTACGTTTACGATAAAATCCTTGCTATTCCTACCAAAAACCTATTCATCTGGAGCATTCAGAACATCGGGAAATCTGACGCCGTCGGAGTGGAGTTCACCGAACTGATCCAAAAAAAGATTCGAAATCACACCCTGGGTGCGCGTGTCAACTACACCTTTCAATATACACAAGATATCAGCGATCCGAATAGTTCCACCTACCGCAATATCTTAAGTTATTCCCCGCTTCATTCCGGAAGTTTGGAATTGGATTACTCCTGGAAGAAACTCTCTTTCTTTGTATTGACCTCCTATTTGGGAGAGCGCTATGCATTGAATCAAAATATTCCCTCCAATCTGCTTGCTGCTTATTTACTGGTAGATTTCGGAGCCTCTTATACTCAGGTGATCAAAAACAACGAACTGACTTTGCGTTTTTCACTGAACAACATCACCAACAAACAATACAGTTACATCAATTATTTTGTAATGCCGGGTATTCACTTTAATGTAAGACTTCAATATGCGTTATAAATTCATTTTAATCCTCCTGGTTCTTTTCGCAGTGGCCTGTAAAAAGAAAAAAGTAACAGAACCGGATGCTCCGCAGGTGCTCACACACGGAATGCTGGTATTGAACGAAGGGCTTTTTCAGCAAAACAATGCTACATTGGGTTGGTTTGATTTTTCTGCAAATTCCTACACCTCCAACTTTTTCGAGCAGAAAACCAATCGTTCCCTGGGCGATACCGGAAACGATATGAAACGATACGGAGGAAAAATCTACGTCATTGTCAATGTTTCCAGTACGGTCGAAATTTTGGACGCTGCAACGGGAAACAGCATTTCTCAGATTTCGATGATTGCCAACGGAACTCCCAAACAACCGCGCTACATTGTGTTTTCCGGAGCAAAGGCCTATATCAGTTGTTACGACGGTTATGTAGATGTACTCGATACAGCTTCCTTAACCATTACGAACCGGATTCAGGTCGGAGCAAATCCGGAAGGCCTGGCTGTGAGCAACGGAAAATTATTTGTTGCAAATTCCGGCGGGTTGAATTTCCCGAATGTAGACAGCACGGTTTCGGTGATCGATTTGGGAAGTCAGCAGGAAATTACACGCATTACAGTCGGGAAAAATCCGGGATCAGTTCAAACCGATCCGAGCGGAGAAGTCTATGTCATTACCCGTGGCGATTATGCTTCCATTCCATCCCGGATGCACCGGATAAACCCGAATACACATACAGTCGTTCAATCTTTTCCGTTTGACGCCGGCGGGATTTCACCTTTCGGCAACCGCTTCCTAATTTCTTACCACGATTTCAGCTCCGGAGATAATGAAATTGCCTTGTTCGACCCCGCTACGGAAACAATGGTCAACCCGGCGTATATTTCCACCAGCGGAATTCAGACACTTTACGGAATCTAC
Organism: Fluviicola sp.; assembly: GCF_030151805.1. Classification (GTDB taxonomy): domain Bacteria; phylum Bacteroidota; class Bacteroidia; order Flavobacteriales_D; family Crocinitomicaceae; genus Fluviicola. Next base: position 906 of record NZ_JASLCN010000226.1, on the reverse strand, counting down.
TATTCTTCCCTCACCAATAAGATCTACTGCATGGATGCAAAGAATTACACCGTCACAGGTCAGATTCACGTATTCTCAAATGCCGGTACTTTTGAAACAAGTTATAACGTGGGGTTAAACCCTTGTAAAATTTTGATTTATGAATAAGCTCCTTTCCCTTTTAGTATTTATCCCTGCATTGTCAAATGCTCAAAGCTTTCATCCTGCTCCGGGAAATCCAAATACAAACGCGATCAAAAAAGACAGCTCCTGCTTTGTTTCCTGGGCAACAGGAGGAACCATTACGCGTGGTTTTATCGACATTTCGGATACGACGGTTGAAGCAAGCGGATCAAACAGGGCAAGTTTCGGAACTTTGAACCAGGCATTTGGTCCGGCAACAGGGAGTACGGTCGACATAGTTTCTCTTGGCGACAGCGGCGTTGCTACACTTTCCTTCGATCAATTCATTATGGATGGTCCGGGCTACGATTTCGCGGTTTTCGAAAATGGCTTCGCAGATAATTACATCGAGTTGGCGCACGTGGAAGTGAGCTCGGACGGAATTCATTTCTTCCGTTTTCCATCCACTTCAGAAGTCCCTTTGACATCGCAAATGACCAACGCATCCTTTTCCGATTGCCGCATGGTGGATAACCTGGCAGGAAAATACCGCGCCGGTTTCGGAACCCCGTTCGACTTGAGTGACCTTCCGAATGATCCGGATCTGAACAAAAACGCAGTACAATTTGTGCGAATCATTGATGCAATCGGAGCGATTACAGGAACTCATTTTACGACGGATCAACACGGAACAAAAATCAATGATCCGTTCCCTACTCCATTCGAATCCGGAGGATTTGACCTGGAAGCAATCGGGATCATTAACGGAACCTTGGGCTTAACCGAATTGCAGGCATTGCAGGT
>NZ_JASLCN010000144.1 GCF_030151805.1 Fluviicola sp. | reverse complement strand
AAAAACTCGAAGAGCGGATCTCACGCAAAAGCAAAGAACTGGAAAAGTGGGAACAAAATCAGCAACGACTGAAACAAAAACTTGCTCTTCAGAAGAAACTTTTGCAAAAAAAAGAAACAGATCAGGATCCTTCAACCAGCCAAAAAGTACTGAAATCTACTCAAAAAAGTTCCGAAAAAACCCGGTTTGAAACCGATCGTTTACGGAAACAGAAAGATGTTATAGAAAAAAAGAAGGAAGTACTAACCGAACGAATCCGAAAGGCCGAAAAAGTTCCCGGACAATTAAAGGAGCATAAAAAGCCGCTCGATTATTTCGGACAGAGGGATCTTGTGACGTTTCGAAAAAAAAACGATCAGGAAAAAAAACCGAACGTGATTCCTGTTCAAATTCCAAAAATCAAAGACAATTGGGATGAAAAACGTGAAAGCGTAAAGGAAAAACTGAAGGAAAAGATCGCACTTCGAAAGCTTTCAGACAAACTGGAGGAGGCGAAGCGTTTCGCTCAGCTTTCTGAGCAAGGTAAAAAGCCATTCTCCGAAATCAGGGAAAGGACCAAAAATCTGGAAAAAACAGTTTCCCCGGATGACCGTCAAAGTAAAGCTTCTGAAAATGCTTCAGCAAAAAAAGCAGGGCAAAAAGAAGAAGAACGACGCGAAAAACAGAAAGAAGGATTATTGTCCCGAAAGAAAGCCGAACGAAAAGAAGAAGAACGGTCAAACAGAATGAAAGAACGAAAAAAAGAAAAATACGATTAACATGAGTCAATCAGCATACAATTCACTGGCCTTGCACGACATACTTCTCAGCATCGCCGACAGTTTGAACGAAGCACAAAATGAGCTTCGCAGCATGCCTCCGTATGATGAATACGGAAGGCCTAACACCCTCTATCAGATTCCCTACCTGGATTTTAACCTGGAAGTCATTTCACAATTCGAATCGACCCAAACAGGTGGTACAACTCCTCCCGTTCTCAGAGGCGGAAGTCTTTCACAAATTTCTCCGGTTGGTGCCATTCGTTTTGTTCCGTTCCGGAGCACAGAAACGACATCCAAGAACCTGGGAACAATCACCAGCAACATTGCAGGAAGATTTGTTGCCGTGATGCCAAACGACGGTCTACCTCAAATCTCTTTGATAGGAACAAGTGAAGTGAACTACTACGATTCAACATACACTTATTTGAAACTCACATTCAAAGTTTTACAAGCAAACAATGAACCCGTAGCCGGTCAGCGGATCGAAGTCAATTTCGACGAAGAAACTTCTCTTGGATTCAATTCCGGTGAAGCAGTTACAACACCTGTTTTTTCAACGGATAAAGATGGCTACACTTCCAGCGATGGAACATTTTCTGTTAAATGCAGAATTAATACCGTAGACCATTACTATGGAAAAACCTTCGTTTTTGTAGCCAATAGCGGAACACAATTTTCATCCATCTCAATCAGTAAGCCATGACAGATTTTCAAATTTTATCCATCAAACTCACACTTCTCAGCTCAAGCGGGAATTCCGTACCTGGACTTCCGGTCATTGTTCAGTATTACAGCTTTGAAGACCGAAGCTGGGTCAACCTGTATGCCGTATCGCTCAACACGAAAGGAGCTCTGAGTATCTCCAGCAAAGAACGAACAGGAATGCCGCCGGAAGAAGTTGCCCTTTTTGAAACACTTCACAACACTGTATTGCCACCGATTCGTGTCATTCCGGCAGAAGGTTATGAAGATTTGGTCAAACAACCGGTAATCGGAAGCACATTTTCCGCTAATTTGATTAGCGGCGGAACGCTTGAGATTAATTTCGGCGTATTGTGGTTGGCTCCGGAAGAGTTGATTAAAGATTCAAGCACGCGATTCACTGATTTTCTGCCGATCACCAGTCATTTCAAAATTGCTCCTCCGGTCGACAAAACTCCGCTTCCGATCAATCAACTGTATTCGAACCTCGTTTCTGAAATCGAAACTGCAACAAACACGTCCGAATCTTCCACATTCAAGCTTTCGAATATTTCTTTGAAGCTGAAAGCGATGATTCAACGTGACGGAGACACAGTAAGCGCTACCCTGCTTGATTCGGACAGTTCGGAAAATGTCAATGGAAATGCGATCAGCGAGCTGGTTTTTGATATCACTTCGAACCAAACTTCAGAAGCTGCTTCTTTAACCATGCCGGACGTAAGCGGATTGACTGAAACCGCTGTACGCAGAGTTCTGAAAAGTTTCAACCTGAGATTAAATCCGGTTTATCAGAACAACCTGACAGTCGTAAACGGCGATTCTTTCAAACAATCTCCGGCAGAAGGAGAAACCATTCAACCGAACCAATTAGTAACCGTAATCTTTAGTAAACATGAGCAATCCAAATAATCCCGTACAATTATTCAGCGAACTGCTTAGTGGTCCGCTGGGAGAACTGATCAGTTCTGTTGGCCAGGGAGTCGGCGATGCACAGGCAGCACTCGACCAGGGAGCCTTACAGCAAACGCTCGACATCTACGATCTGAGTAAAGACGATGAGAGAACAGAAGACGAATTGAAACTTCTGAGCCTGATTCGTGAAATGGGTTATCAACCCACTTTTTACACGATCCCGGAAACAGAAGTTGAAGCACAAATTTCCTTGTCGCTCGATTTGAAATCAGAGCAATCCAGTCCGGTCGGAGGCTATGCACTTTCCAAGTATAAAATCAACGCAACACCGTTGAATGCTGGAAATGTCAACCGTTTCGGGCTACAATCCAATGCAATGGCAAAACTGAAGTTCAAAATCGTTCCTACTCCACCTCCTCAAAACATCTCGGAAATCCGGAATGTTCCCGATCTAAGCAATTTAAGCTGGAAAGAAGACACGAAAGAAATCATTCAGAATTTGGGATTCTCTTACGAATTAAGAACTCCTGAGGGTGAGTTGATTACAAACGAAGAACTCCCGGAAGGATTATTGATCTGGAATCAAATTCCTTCAGCCGGAATGATTGCCAATACAACAAACACCATCCTGGTGCTTCAATTCTCAGAAATTCGCGTTATCCCGGATTTAAGCAGTAAAAACTGGAATTCAGAGAACAAAGCAATCATTCAGAATCTCGGATTAAACTATGAGTTAAGAACTCCTGACGGAACCTTAATTACCCTTGACGATGAAATAACTGTTGAAGGAATGCCGATCACAGGTCAGATTCCCGAAGCCGGAACGTTTGTCAACACAACCAATACTGTCCTGAAACTTACAGTTACTACCTGACTCTAAGACACAGGAATAAAAGAAGTTCGGGATGCGGAATTCGACTCCGTGTTCCGAACTTTGAATCATCGCAGCTAAACACAACCAAAATTCTTGACCACCAAATGTTTCACCGAAAAAACACGACCATTATTTTCGATCATGTTGCGGAAATAAACAGCCAAAAGGAATACTGGTATTTCCGGGCTGACGGAGAAGATTATGCTGATTTTATTCAAAACGGGTATATTGGAATCAACTGGAATTTGATTTCTGCTTCCGATATCCGGGAAGAAAACCTGGAATATCTCCGGAAATCCATCATCACAAACAGTTACAAATACCGGAACGTTCCATACGATTGGTTAGGATCCGGAGAAAAATCATCCGTTACCAAAACCATCAATAAACTATTCACATTTAAAAACCTGAAAAAAGGTGATGTGATCCTGATTCCATCTGAAGAAACAGATCAATTCAGCATCGGTGAAATTGCCGACGATGAAATTTATACCGAAACAGAAACCTGTTTATCGTCAGGATCTTATCTCAAACGAAGAAAAGTCAACTGGCTGAAAACTTCTGTCAAACACCATTATTACAATTCGTTGTTCTATTTGCTAAAACATTCCCACACCATTGTTTCCATTAAACAACACGCCGATTTCATTGATTCCTTAATGGAAGAATTATACCTCAAGGACGGTGATTGCTTTTTGTCTTTGAGAATCAACAAAGAATCGGAAATCAGTTTGACCGACCTGAAAGATTTGTTTGATAATTATCTGGGACTCATTTCCAAAGTAAACACCGATTTCAACTTCGGAGAAAAGATTGATGCCACCACCGTCAAACTGAGTTTAAATTCTCCCGGATTCATTAATATCAAGTTACCGGTCGGAAAGTCACTGATTATCACCAGCCTGATTTTATCGATGTTTCTGAATGGCTGCACCCATGAGGAGATTTGTGTGAGGATAAACCGCGAAAAAATCCCGACAGAATACATTCCTTATATGGATTCCATTCAAAATATCCGGAAAAACCTGGAAGTGGAAAACGATTCCATTTTTGACCGCCTAACGAACAATTCTTATGGAAACAGCAAGTAGTTTTTTAGCATCCGGCGACAATGTGTTCAAATTCCTGTTAACCATGTGCATCGGAACCATCCTGTTTAATATCATCTATCCTACGGATAAAATCAAAGAAATTGAAATCCGGCAAAGTGAACTGAATTACAAGCTGGACATCATGAATGAAGAATCCAAAGTACTGTATGATGAAATTAAGATTCTGAACAGACTAAAAAAAGGATTGAACGCTCTCAAATCTCCGGACTTCCGGAAAAAACTGGAATCATTTGATTTGAAATATGAGCTGTTGTCCAAAAAGGATTACGAGATCAAACACCTTCGGAGGCTGATCGAAATTTCCAGGGATGAACTGGGTTTTTATTCCAGTTTCCGGTTCTGGAGTTATTATCCTTCCATGGTTATCGGATTATTGTCGCTGATTTTCTGGATTCATTTTTATGTGAAGAGTCAGAAGACGGAAGGTGATTAAGCTTTCAGCTTCTTCACAATATTCGTTGTGCTGAAACCTTCCACCAAACTCACGGTTTTCACTTCGCCACCGTTTGCCAGGATTGTTTCGCGGCCCACAATGTACTTTTTACTGGAAGAATCCGTTTCAGCGGCATCGTAATCCGCACCTTTTACCAGCACATCCGGTTTCAGGAATTCAATCACAGAAACTGGCGTGTCGTCATCAAAAAACACCACGCCGTCTACAAATTCCAAAGCAGCCAGGATTAAAGCACGCGAGGATTCCGGATTAATGGGCCGCTCCTCTCCTTTTCCCTGTCGTTTGACGGAAGCATCGGTGTTGATTGCAATGATTAGTTTTGTTCCGAAATCAGCAGATTTTGCCAGGTACGTCACGTGTCCTTCATGCAAAATATCGAAGCAACCGTTGGTGAAAACCACTTTTTCTCCGGATTGTTTCCAATCCTGAATGCGAAGACTCATTTCATCCAATGAAGTGATCTTATTCCTGATCTGTTCGAATTTCCCCATCTTTTGAATAGTTTTTTGGTAACAGAAAAAAGGATAACAATCCTAAGACAATGAGTAACAAGGTTTGAGACGACCAGATAATCGCTCCAAGTGCGTAACCGATTCCTTGCGCCTGGCTTCCGTATTGATCTTTCAAATAATATTCGATCACCAATCCTACAACTAAGGGAAACACTCCGATTCCGCCATTGGTCAACGTGATTCCGAGAGAACCCGCTAAAAAGGCAAGCAGCATTCCGGTTGGCGGAACTTCCGAGGTTTCGGGAAGGGCAAAAAAGCAAATCGCGAAATAAACCACATACAGAATCCAGATAAATAAAGTATGTCCGATAAATGAAAACGGATGCTTTGTTTTGAAAACAGACAAAACACCGGCAAATAAGCCTTTGATGAAACCGAATACTTTATCGCGAATCTTTCTAATCAGGAATACAATTCCGAATGCCAGCAGGAAAAAACCGATAACGATCCACTTGATTAACTGCAGTTTTGAAGCAGAATCCGGATCAGCAGAAAAATTGGCTTCGATCAATCCTTTGATTTTCCAGAAATCGCCTGCCCCGACAATCGAAGCTAAAAGCGCCACGGATAAAAGCATGATTAAATCGAACACCCGTTCCGCCAAAATGGTTCCGAATGATTTCGAGAACGGAACACCGTCCGAACGGTAAAGCATTCCTGCCCGCGATGCTTCTCCTGCTCGTGGAATCGTAAGATTCACAATATAACCGATCATGATTGCATGATAACGGTTCCAGAAAGAAGTTTTATACCCCATCGGTTCCAATAAATACTTCCAACGGTAAGCTCGAGAGAGCAACGCAAAGAAACTCAGCAATAAGGATAAAAAGACCCAAAAATAATTGGCTTCGCGAAGCGCTTTGTAGAAATACGCTTTGACTTCGGGATCCATTGACTGAAAAAAGTACCAAATCAGATATACACCTAAGGCCAGTGGAAGAACTGTTTTTAGAAGGATACCCGCAACTTTTTTCATCAGACTATCAAATTAGTCATTTCATTCGGGAAAACCAAAGCCGGTTTGAATAACCTTGCTTCTTCGGGAGTCATGTAACCGTAACCGATAATAATGATCATATCACCAACAGCTACTTTTCGTGCCGCCGGACCATTCAGACAAATGGTTCCGCTGTTTCGGTCACCTTTAATAACGTATGTTTCAAGCCGTTCACCATTATTGATATTAACAACTTGTACGCGCTCTCCTTCTACCAGATTGGACGCTTCCATCAATGCTTCATCAATGGTAATACTTCCAACATAATTCAATTCTGCCTGAGTTACACGTACGCGGTGAATTTTTGATTTGACTACTTGTATCAACATGTTTGTAAAAATCGAAGTGCAAAGATAGTACTATAATTACGAATTATGAATGCCTGATTACAATTAAGAATCTTATTAATAATTGCAAACTCCTTCATTCGGCATTTGTAATTGGGAATTCGTAATTACAAAAGAGTTAAATTATCAATCAATCGGACCTCGCCGCAATAGCAAGCAATACACATCGTTGCTCCGGGCATCCAGTCGCCGGTTAAATCTTCCAGGGTTTCCGGGTGAACAATATTCATATATTCCAATCGAAGACTTCCTGCTTCAAAGAACTCTCTCGCTCTTTTCAGGGTTTCGGAAGGTGAATATACCCGAGCATCCTGTTTTGCCTTAGAAAGCGTTTTGTAAATAATCAAAGCCTCTTCTTTTTGTTCGTCAGACAGGCGTTTGTTCCTGCTGCTCATTGCCAAACCTTTTTCAGTTCTCAAAGTCTCACAGGCAACGATCTGAACCGGCATCTTCAATTCGGAAACCATTCGTTTGATCACTGCAACCTGCTGAAAATCTTTCAGTCCGAAAAAAGCCTTGTGCGGTTCCACGATTTCAAAAAGCCGGGAAACAACCTGAACAACGCCATTAAAATGCCCTGGTCTGAACCGACCTTCCATCACCCGATCCAAACTTCCTAAATCTACCCGGGGAACTATCCAGTTTTCGGGATAAATTTCATCCACCGAAGGAAAAAAAGCGAAGTCGCAACCAAATTTTTTCAACAACTCAGCATCTGCCTCCGGAGTGCGTGGATATAATTTTAAATCGGATGGATTATTGAATTGGGTCGGATTTACAAAAACACTCGCCACAACCACGTCACATTCAGCGCCAGCGCGACTTACCAAGTCCATATGCCCCTGGTGCAATGCTCCCATAGTTGGCACAAAACCAATGTGTTTACCTTCTTTCCGGAATGAGTTCAGAGCCTGTTTTAGCCCCTCAACCGTGTTAATTATTTCCACATTTATCCCCTTTCGTTCAAAACAAGCAGGCAAAACTATATTAATATCTTGAAGATTCCGTGTTTTTTTCTTAATTTTGCACTTGTAATATTCAAAAATTCCCCTATCGAATTCTATGGAAAAGAAAAGAATTCTCTTTGTTTCTCAGGAAATATATCCATTTCTTGCTAAAACAGAAATTTCTCACAACGCTCGCAAACTTCCGCAAGGAACTCAGGAGAATGGTAAAGAGATACGCGTTTTCACACCTCGCTTTGGTAGTATTAATGAGAGAAGACACCAGCTTCACGAAGTAATCCGCCTTTCGGGAATGAATATCATTATTGACGACAATGATCATCCGTTGATTATCAAGGTAGCGTCAATTCCTGCTGCACGTCTTCAGGTTTATTTCATCGATAACGATGAGTTCTTTAAACGCAAAACCAATGTTGCAGACGACAAAGGTGCCGATTTCACAGACAATGATGAAAGAAGTATGTTTTTCTGCCGTGGTGTTTTGGAGACTGTTAAGAAATTGGGATGGAAACCGGACGTAATCCATTGTCATGGATGGATGACTTCGTTGATGCCTTTGTATATCAAGAAGATTTACAACAAGGATCCCCATTTCGCAGACACCAAAGTCGTTTACAGCATTTATGACCACAAGGAAGGTTTCGAATCTTCCTGGGATGAGCGCTTTCACGAAAAACTGAAATTTGACGGTTTTGATGAAGAAGTCACAAATTTAGTTAAATCGCCCACGCTGGATGCAATAACTAAAGCTGCTGTTACGTTCTCTGACGGAGTTGTTCAAAGTAGCGAAGCCATTCCGGCTGATTTGCAAAAAGTATACGATGAAGCAACTTGTTTGAAACTAAATTATTTACCTGAAGAACACTTAACAAAAGGACTATCAGAGTTCTTTGACAAAGTCATAGAAGAAGGCATTTTGATACAATGATGAATCTAAAAAAACTACATAACAACTGGCGGAAAGCAATTTTACTTTCCGCTTGTTTTGTCTTAGCTATTTCCGTTTTACCTTCCTGCAAGAAGAAATCGTCCTCTTTCGGGACTGAAGCACTGAGTGTGGAAGACCTTTTAGCGGCAGGTGGAAAAGACACTTTTCAACTGAAAACATATTCCGTTTCTGAAGACACTCTTCCAACAGACAACCAGATATTTGGAACGATAGGCGCTTACCATGATCCGAAATTCGGAATTGTAGATGCTTCGGTGTATTCTCAGTTTACCATCAGCGGGTTAGTTACAGTCGAACCGGGAACAGCTCTTGTTGACTCTGTGATCTTAAGTTTAAACTATGGCGGCTATTACGGTAAACTGGATCCGCAAACCTTTGAAGTTTACCAACTTTCCGAGGAACTGGATAAAGACGCAGATTATTACAGAAATACAACCAAAGCAACCATGGGTTCGAACCTGGTAGATCCCGGATCAGCGACACAAACACCGAATACCACTGCCAAAATCCGCATTGATCAGGATGGAGACGGTAACGCCAGTGATACATTGAATCCGCAGCTTCGTTTAAAACTGGATAACGCCCTGGGACAACAGTTCGTAAATGATATCATAGCAGGAAACAGTGCTTTTGCAAACAGCGATGCATTTTTGACTTCCGGTTACTTTAAAGGATTGAAAATAAAAGTCGCAAATACAACTCCCGCAAGCGGAAAGGGAGCCGTTTTGTACTTTAACCTGGGGAACAGTCAAACACGACTGACCATCTACTTTAAACATTCATCGGCGCCTACGCAGCTTAAAAGAATTGAGTTGGTGGTGAATAATTCCTGTGCCGACTTCAACCACGTAGAAGTCAATCACACAGGTTATCACATTGCCGACGTACTTGCAAATCCTTTAAACGGTCAAACGCAATTCTATACGCAATCTTTCGATAACAGAGCTGTGATCGAATTCCCGTCGGTCAGCAATATCAGCAGCAAATCGTTAATCAACAACGCGCTGCTTTACCTTCCCGTATCTTATCAAACCGGAAGTTATTATTATCCAAGTGTAAAACTGGAAATCGGATATAAAACGGATGCCGGAAAAATTGTAACGTTCCGAACAGCTGCTTATGACAATAACCAAAAGGCATTTATTCTTGATTTAAGAGATTATATCCAGGATGTTGTTTCAGGAAAGGCTGTAAACAGAGGGCTATATCTTTTTCAGGATTCCAGATACTTTAATTGCACAGCTGAACGCATTATTTTTAATGGTCCGGCATCATCTTACAAAACAAAACCTAAATTGGTTATTAAATACACTGAATTCAAATAGACATGTGTGGAATTGTAGCATATATTGGAAAGAAGGAAGCTTACCCGATTTTAATTAAAGGGTTAAAGCGTTTGGAGTATCGTGGATACGACAGTGCAGGAATTGCACTTTTGGATTCAGGGAAAGTGAACCTGTACAAACGTCAGGGGAAAGTGTCCAATTTAGAAGAATTCGCAGCTGGTAAAAATCTTGCCGGGCATGCAGGGATCGGGCACACACGTTGGGCAACTCACGGAGCTCCGAACGATGTGAACGCACATCCTCATTTCTCTAACAACGAGAAGATCGCATTGATCCACAACGGAATCATTGAGAACTACAACAGTCTGAAAGAAGAGTTGATCGTTCGCGGATACCATTTCAAAAGTCAAACAGATACCGAAGTATTGGTTCACCTGATTGACGATATTCAGAAAAAAGAAAATGTAGATTTGGCTGAAGCTGTTCGCATCGCATTGCAAAACGTGATCGGAGCTTATGCCATCGTGGTAATCTCTTCAGACAACCCCAATCAATTGATCGCAGCACGGAAAAGTTCTCCGTTGGTTGTCGGAATCGGAAAAGAAAACGATTTCTACTTAGCTTCTGACGCAACACCGATCATCGAATACACCAACCAGGTCGTTTACCTCGAGGACGAAGAAATTGCCGTAGTTGACCTGGTAACAGGATTGAACATTACAAACCTGCGTAACCAACCGAAAACTCCTTACGTTCAGGAACTGGAAATGCAATTGGAAGCACTTGAAAAAGGTGGATACGAGCATTTCATGCTGAAAGAAATTCACGAGCAGCCACGTTCTATCAAGGATTGTTTCCGCGGACGTTTGAACGCTTCGGAAGGATGGGTTTCTTTAGGAGGAATCAAAGATTATGAACAGAAAATGATCAACGCACAGCGCCTGGTCATGATCGCTTGCGGGACTTCCTGGCATGCTTGTCAGGTGGGAGAATATTTGATTGAAGATTTGGCAAGAATCAACGTCGAGGTTGAATACGCTTCCGAATTCAGATACCGCAATCCGATTATCACTGAAAACGATATTGTAATCGCTGTATCTCAATCCGGAGAAACTGCAGATACCTTAGCAGCTTTGGAGTTGGCAAAATCAAAAGGCGCAACGATTCTGGGAATTTGTAACGTGGTAGGTTCATCCATCTCGCGTATTACGGATGCAGGATCTTATACGCACGCAGGGCCGGAAATCGGAGTTGCATCGACCAAAGCATTCACCGCACAGGTAACCGTTTTGACTTTGATGGCGCTTTCTTTAGCTCATAAAAAAGGAACCTTGAGTGAATCCAAATTCAGAACCATGTTGTCTGAACTGGAAATCATCCCGGAAAAAGTGAAGCGCATTCTGGAGCGCAATGCAGAAATCGAGGAAATTGCAAAAATCTATAAAGACGCAACAAACGCGCTTTACCTGGGTCGCGGAAGTTCATTCCCGGTTGCATTGGAAGGAGCTTTGAAACTGAAAGAGATTTCATATATCCATGCAGAAGGTTATCCTGCTGCAGAAATGAAGCACGGACCAATTGCTTTGATCGACGAGGAAATGCCTGTTTTTGTGATCGCAACAAAAGGCACTTCTTACGAAAAAGTCGTGAGCAATATCCAGGAGGTGAAAGCACGTAAAGGAAAAATCATCGCAATCGTTACGGAAGGTGATACAGATGTGAAAGCAATGGCGGATCACGTGATCGAAATTCCGGATACAGACGAGCATTTGGTTCCGATTCTGGCAACTATTCCATTGCAGCTTTTAAGCTATCACATCGCTGTGATGAGAGGTTGTAATGTGGATCAGCCAAGAAACCTGGCAAAATCCGTTACAGTAGAATAAACGAAAAGGAATCATAACAACAGTTTATAAAAAAGCCGGGCGAAAAAATTTTCGCCCGGCTTTTTCTGTCATTGGAGGTTATTGGTAGAAATTTTTAATTGGTCTGTTTATTCTTTTTGGACTTCTTCTTTATCCGCATGATACGTTCTTTTCACCAAAGAAATGGTTACGCTTTGTAACGATGGCAAATTATTCAGGTAAATCGCTTCAGACTGGTATCCATAAGCAGACACCCAAATAGAAGCCGGCTTTTTTACCCAGTCCAGTATCACTTTGAAGCTTCCTTTCTCATCCGGAATTATTTTCTGAATCTCAACACCATCAGCGTTCATCAATTTAATCGTTACCAATCTGTAATTGTTATCCGGAACGAAAACATTCCCGCTGAGAAATCGTTCTCCGGTATGATCAACATAGACAGCACCTTTAGGAGTAAAAGCTCTGTATAAAGAATCCGCCTGCTTTGTACTCATCTTAGTAGGCGTTTGTCCATAACTTGCATGAGCACATAAGTAATACAACATAAAGCCGGGTAACACCGTTTTCAAATCAACACAACATTTCATCATGACTTCTTTCATCGAATGATTCCATTTTATTCCAATCCTTTCGGAAGGACTTTTCCTTTCACAATCATTTTTTCCTTATGCAAGGTAATTTCCAGCTTGTCGATTGTTGCCTGTCTGCTGAAATAAATCGTTTGAGGATAATATCCCGGAGCCGTCACTTTTATTCCTGCCGGTTTTTTAGACCAATCCAAAGGAATACTGAAACTTCCGGTTTTTGTCGGAGTAATCACCTCAATTTCCCGAAACGTACTATCCAGTAAAAACACTTTTACCAAACCGTTGCCGCCGCTTCCGGAAAGAATGATCTTACCGCCTGCAAAGGCATCTTTTGTATGATCGTAATAATGACTGATAATCCGGCCTTGAAATTCCCGTTCCGGAATTCTTGTACCAACAGAATCACGTTGTTCAATTGCTGTCGAATTTTGAGCCTGGGAATGCAAAGCTGAAAAAGTACTCAGCGCCAAACCCAAAACAACAGCTCTCAAATCGAAAGACAAAGCATGACTCTGTGGTTTCATCCACTGATAATCTTTATTCAATTGTTCTTCCGTAAAACGCCCACAAACCGATTCATGCTTTTTGCTTTCCATGTAACTGACAATGGAAAAATCAGACATTCGTGTAAAATCAACTACCGATTTTTCGCA
>NZ_JASLCN010000418.1 GCF_030151805.1 Fluviicola sp. | reverse complement strand
TCATTCGATCCGCTGTGTCAGTTCGAGTTTCCGACTTTTTCAGTCGGAAGTATCGAGAACGACATGCACACAATGGTGAAAAAAAAACACCCTCCAAAAAAGGATTCCAAAATCGCAAAAAAACGCATCTGAATCACTCAGCTACGGGTCAAGTACGGATAGAGCATAGGTTAAGTATGGATTAAGTATAGATACAGTATTAAAATGTTATAAATTCAACATACGGTTTTAGGGCGTTTCAGCCGTTTTCTGCCCCTCTTCAGTCCTGTTTTCCCGGGATCAGGAAAGAATAAGACCTTGAAATCCTAAAATCAAAACACGTTACAGATGTGTAAAAAAAGAAGTTCGCACACCAACACCTTAACTATAAGCATCTTGCCTCTAACTCCTTCCACCTCATCTACCCTTCGTATCCCGATTTCTACTGGGATGGCATTCGGCATTCGGCATTCGTAATTCAAAATTGATAATTCATTATGCACCGTCCAGACATTCGTACAAACAAATTACTCGAAGTGACAACAATACGGCAAATGCATTATTGGATACAATGATTTTTCAAGCTTTCTTTGTTCTACTAAATTGTTACGCCATGAAAAAATTACTTCTAATCTTCAGCCTTCTTTTTACCTCTATCATTTCTTTTGCCCAATTGAACATCTCTACGAACTTTCGTCAGGATGCAGTTTGGAACAATGAAACGTCACAATGGGATGTTTCGTCGACGGATGACAAAGGAACTCTTTTTGAATTCAATAAAGAACTCACTACTTTTCATCACACCACAGCCGATATCTCTTCGGATTACTTCATCACCAAGTACGATTACAATGAGGAAGAAGTAAAATACACCATGACAGTGAAGAGCGATGCCGGAAACGAGTACGAAATGATTATCGACGGAATCAACAACTGCGTGTGCTTCTTTTACTGGAGAGACAACAAATATTATTTGGTGCGGCACACGATAAAAAACACCTGGATTAAAGAGTAAAACCCGAAATATTGCCGTACCTTTCAGGTATGAAGCTCGGAATTATTGGGTTGGGATGGCTTGGACTTCCACTTGCTAAATCATTACTAAGTAAAGACCATCAGGTCATTGGAACAACGCGATCACGTTCTGTGAATTTATCACACGAACGTTTTTCGCATGTGATGTTCGATCCTCAGCACAAACGCTTCAGCGACAGCAGCTACTTTTCCGATCTCGACGTATTGATCCTGGCCTTTACACCTTCGAAAGCAGATGAAAAAACATACGCAAAAGATTGTGTCAGAGTCATTGATTTGATTCCGCATTCCTGCAAGGTCATTCTTCTGGGTTCTTCCGGAATTTATCCGAAGCGGGACGGCCTTTTTACCGAAGAAAATTATCCGGCAGGATCCATCAAAAACAATGCGATCGGGTATGCTGAACTGGCACTGAGTTCCATGCTCCGCGAACGCCTCACCATTATCCGCCTCGGCGGCTTGATTGGTCCGCACAGATATCCTGTCACCGCCATGGCCAAATCCGGGAAAGTTTACCAGTCCAACGAACGTTTAAACCTCATTCACAGGGAAGATGCAATCGGGTTGATCGAATACGTCATAGAGCATAAAATATGGAATGAAACAATCAATGCCTGCGCAAGTGAGCACCCTTTCAAAGGAGTCTATTACACCGAAATGGCCCGTAA
The DNA here is from genome assembly GCF_030151805.1 of Fluviicola sp. GTDB lineage: Bacteria > Bacteroidota > Bacteroidia > Flavobacteriales_D > Crocinitomicaceae > Fluviicola. Next base: position 11,228 of record NZ_JASLCN010000418.1, on the reverse strand, counting down.
ACTCGGAATGGAACCACCTCCATTTGAAGAAAAACAAAAAACGGAACGGATTATTTCGAACAAACATTCCCTGGATCTCGGATACACATACATCTACCCCGATCCGGACAAATTCCCTATAGCTTAGTGATCTTGTAAGCTCCGATACTGACTGTTTTGGTTTCTTTCGACAATGCGGTCATCAACATGTGCATTTCTGCTTTCCCTTCCGCACTATAAGAAGTCATTTCCATCAGAACACCTCCTGAAAAAGCCTCATCCGGAATCTGTGACATCGATGTTTTAGCCATAGTGACAAAAGCATTACTGATATCAATCCCGGTTTCTGTTGTCACCCAAACTTCCATTTTGATAGTCGATTCAATGAGGATCTCTTCGCATTTGTAACCCAGAATCATTTTGGTTCTTCCCGTTTTGGTGATTTTCGCTGCCGGTTTATCCGGATTTTGCTTGCTCGCCTGCTGCTTCATTGCCGCTTCCATCATTTTGGTCGACATCACGGTAGCCGTTTTTTCTTTGTGATTCAGCATAATCATCACCGCATTCTTTGAATCCGTAATGATCGACATCTCCTGGTTTGCCGGATCCATTTTGAGCACCTGATCCCCGAAACTGTAAGTAACAATCAGCGCTTCACCTGCTTTTTTCAGATCTTCTATTTGATAGATCACACTGCTTGTGAACGTATAGGAAGCCTGGTAATCTAAAACAGGTTCCTCAGATGATTCTGTTTGAACAGCTCCCGGTGCTGGTGCCGGAGCAGCCTCTGATTCTTTCGCAGGAATGGATTTTTCCTCCCGGAGATTTCCCCTTTCCTTGTTGTTTCTGGTCGTATTGAAATCCCGGGCGTTTGCTTTTTCCGTCGCTGTTTTCCCAACAGATTGAATCAATCCTTGCTGACCAAAAGAAATCCCGGCTGCGCAACAGATCACAACCAAAAATAGAAGTGCTTTCATACGTTCATTTTACCTGCTAAAGGTAATGAAAGACAAGCAGGTAACTCTCCAAAATTTGTAGATTTTAGATCTCAGTGAGTGAACTCCGTAGTTAATTGATTCCCAAAACTTCGAGCAGTTCCATTTTCTTACTTCTGGATACCCCGATTTCCTCCTGGTTTGTCAAAATAACAGATCCGCCTTCTCCGCGAATGTATTTCACCACCTGGTTCAGATTCACCAGATGCGAATTGTGCAAACGGAAGAAAAACGGAAAATCAATCAACTGTTTTTCAATCTCTTTCAACGTTTTCGAAACCGTTATTTTTCGCTGCAGTAAAACAATCGTCGTATAATTTCCGTCAGATTCACAACGAATAATCTGATCCACTTCAATCAGTTCTACCCCGTTCAAAGAAGAAATCGGAATTTTAGGTTTCAATCCCATTCCGTTGATTCCCGAAGATTTTGCCTCAGAACGCTTTTTCTTCACACGTTGAACACTTTCTACCAGGTCTTCGGCATCAATGGGTTTAACCAGATAATGAACTGCTCCCTGCTTAAATCCTTCCAAAGCATATTCGTCATAAGCAGTGGTGAAAATAACATCCGCATCCTTGTAGGTAAGAACATTCAGCAATTCAAAGCCATTCATTTTAGGCATTGAAATATCGAGAAATAATAAATCCGGTTCCTCCGTATTGATGGTTTCAACCGCATCAATCGGGTTTTGTAATTCGGCAATAACCTCCACATCCGGACAAAATTTCCGAATCAAAATAGCAGTAGTTTCTAAACTGTGCCTTTCATCATCAACAATAATTGCACGTAATTTCATAATCTAGTTTGGTGTTTCAAAGTACAAGGTAACTAAAGTTCCGATTGCCTGACCATTTTCATCAATTAAATCTTCTATTTCAAACTCATTCAGGCGTTTCGTCCGCAAAGTAAGCGAACGCAGGCGGTCTTTGGTGATCTGCAATCCCACACTTCCTTCTTTCAACGAACGTTTCCGGTTATTCTCTTTCGCTTTTTCCCTCCCGATTCCGTTGTCCTGAACCATCACATACAAGCCGCTTTGCTGCTTCTGGAATGAAACGCGGATCTTTCCGCCATCTTCGGTTCTCGGCATCAAACCATGCCAGATCGCATTTTCAATGAAGGGTTGAATGATCATCGGCGGAATCTGGCAGTCAAGCACTTCCTGCCCGTCAATCTGCAAATCAAAATCAAAGTCCTGGTCGAAACGCAAACGCTCGAATTCCAGGTACAATTTCAAGGATTGAATTTCATCGTAAACCGTGATCATATCCTGGCGGGAATAATTCAGAATCATGCGCAGCAACTTGGAAAACTTGGCGATGTAATCTGCCGCATTGTCAACCTCATTCTTCAGAATAAACAAACGGATCGAATTCAGACTGTTGAACAAAAAGTGCGGGTTCATTTGCGCTCTGAGTGCTTTCGATTCCAGTTCATTGATCTGAAGACTGAATTCCGCTTTCATTTGCTCGGTACTTTGAATCCGCTTGATCCGGGAGCGCATGAAATACCAGATTCCGAAAGCGATAAGGAAAGAAGTTAGCGTAATAAACCACCAGCGCCTCCAGAATGGTCTTGTAATCTTGAAGGAATAAGACGTAATTCTGAATTCCTCGCCCTCCACTACTTGAACCTGGAAGGTATATTTTCCGCTTGGGAGGTTGTGATACAATGCTTCATTTTTCTGATTCCCGTTGATCCAGTGAGCATTCAGCCCCACCATCCGGTAGCTTACCAGGTTGTTTTCAGCGTTGGAAAAATCTTTGACACCAAATTCGAAAACCAGGTTGTTTTCGAAATAAGCATACTTTGTTTTCGCGGTTGAAAACCGGCTCACTCCGTTCATTTCCTTGATTTGGAGAATGTATGGCGTCGCCACTTTCCGGATCGGGAGTTTGCCGTTTACCGCACTGACGATGTACGAATTGCGTTGCAGAAAGTAAATCGAATCCGGAGTGATATTGATTCCGAAAATATCGCTGATTCCGTTTCGTTTCTCCAGGCTTCGGACTTTTCGCAAAGTGGTATTTACAATCGCAACACACGATGGATTCAACACCCAAAGGCGTTTTTTACCATCTAGAATCAATTGATTGACCTCATCGTTTTGCAAACCGTTAAACGACGTAAATTCATTGCTTAGCTTTTTACTGTCCAGTTCGTAACTCCAGACACCGCTGGCGCGCGTTCCGATCCACAGTTTTTTCTGGTCTTCAATTGCCAGGCAAATGATCTGATCCGTGTTCTCATGGTTAAACAAATGAATCCGCTCTACTTTGCGCGATTTCATGGAATATCGGTACAGCTGTTCATTTTCAGAAAAGTACACGGCGTCTTTTACCCGAACCATCGCCAACGGGAAATACTCCCGGGTTTCATCCGATTTGGTTTCGTTTGAGATTTCATAGATCTTTTCAGAAGAAAAATCCCGCAGGTTTATCCGGATCAGGCTTGCATCCAGGGTTCCTACAAACAGGATCGAATCATCCACCAGCAAGGAATTCTGAAAGCGCTTATCAATCGACTGATGATTGGAATGAAGCATTTTTTTCTCGATCCGGTAATTGCGGCCAACCAGCAAAACACCGTTTGCTCCTACCGCCAGCATACTTCCGTTTTTCAGCGTATACAAACATTTTGCATCCTTCAGTCCGTCCAATGAAATCAAATCCGGACCATTTCCGCGAATGCGTTTAAGCATCTGTGTACTGTTTCCAACCAGTTGATACGCCTGTTTTCGGTCGGATGAATAACTGACATTCCGAAGCTGAAGGTCGGCTTTTATTTTCGTTCCGTAAATCAGCGATTCATCGTGCACAAAAAGCCCTGCGTTCGAACTGGCAATAGCCAGCTGTGAACCGAATTTCGTAATCCGGAAAGGCATCACGGCACTTCTTTCAGACTCTTCGTAGCGAACGTATTCTTTCGTACTGGTATCGAACAACAGGATTTCCTTGTTCAGCAGGCAGAGATACAAATACCTCGAATCTCTCCATTTGATGGAAGAAATTGTTTGGTATTTCAATTCATCAATCGTAATCGGAAGCGCCTTAAACAAACCCTGGTATTGATCAAAATAGAGCATCCCTCCACGCCGCAGCCCGATAAACAAATTCCCTTTGCTATCCTGAACAAGGCAAGTCATGTCATTCCGGTAAGCAGCCTTCGCAAGTGGATTGATATCCGTAGCTTTTTTGAATTTGTACTGTTTCCATTTTTTCTCCTTCACCAAAAACCGGTACAATCCCTCGGAAGAAGTGATCCAGAGCTTATTCGGATCCAATTCATCTACGTGAATGGCATTTAATCCGGGAGCTTCCTTTTCAAAACCCGGAAAGGAAAAACGGGTTGTTTTTTTGCCTGAAATGTCAAATGAATACAATCTTCCTTCCACAGAAGTATACCAGATTCGGTTCTTTTGAACGGTCAATGCATTAATCCGGTTACTGCCGAAGGATGCAATGGTGCGTTTACTGTAATTGTACACGTCAAACGTTTCCGTATGAATTCCGATCAAACCTTTGTTATAGGTAAATGCCCAGACCGTGTGATTTCCGTCAAAAACAAGTCCCTGGATATCGTTTGACGCAATTGCCAGCGAATCGACCGGATCGTGTTTGAAATGAATAAAACGCTGCCCGTCAAAACGCTCAATTCCTTTGGGCGTTGCCAGCCAGATAAAACCATTCTGATCATACGCTACATCCCTGATCTCATTCGAAATCAGTCCGTTTTCTTTGGAGTACTGAATAAGCCCTCTTTGAGCAAAAAGAGTAAAATTCACCCCTAAAAAAAGCAACCAAAGTTTAAAATTCATGTCACCAATTTCGAAACTATATTTTAATTGGCGCGAAACTTGTTAAACATTTTCTCCGTTAACATGAAAAATGAAACCGTTTAATCAATGAAAAGTCAAACATTTAGCTGATTTCAAAAAAAATGGTGACTTTTAAAATTACTTATCTCCAATTATGTTAAGAAACCTTACGCTCTGTTTATTGTTGCTTTGGGCTCTTCCTTCCCAGGCTTCTCATATTGTGGGAGGTGAGATTTATTACGATTACCTGGGGAATAACCTTTACCGGTTTTACATTGCTATTTATCGTGACTGCGCGTCAACCGGTGCTGCTTACGATTCTCCCCTGCATTTAAGCGTTTTTACGGGAAACGGAACCCGGGTTTCCAATCACGATGTTCCTTTTCCCGGAAGTACAGTACTTCCCATCGTATTCAATAATCCCTGTATCACCGCCCCAACCGGAATTTGTACCGAAAGAGCCATTTATACCATTGTTTTAAACCTTCCGCCTTCAGTTAGCGGGTATATTGTTTCTTACCAAAGATGCTGCCGCGGACCGAACATTACGAACCTGGTCAATCCGGATGATACGGGTTTGACATTACAGGCTTTTGTTCCACCGGCGGGGAATAACCATTACATCAATAGTTCTGCACGCTTTATCAATTATCCGCCTTTGGTAATCTGCAACAATGAAAATCTGGATTTCGATCACAGTGCCACAGACGCAGATGGCGACAGCTTATCGTATCAATTAGTCACTCCAAATGCCGGGGCAAATTCATTCACTCCGGCTCCGAATCCCATTCCGAATCCTCCCTATCCGAATGTAAACTGGGGCGGAGCATTCAGCCAGGCAGTTCCCTTGGGTCCGGGCTCTACAACCACGATTAATCCTGTCACAGGACATTTATTTGTCGATGCAAACAATTTAGGTTTGTATGTGGTCGGAATCCGTGTGAACGAATGGAGAGACGGAGTGATCATCAATTCTGTTACCCGCGACTTCCTGTTCCGGGTAGTCAACTGTAACGTGCAGCTTTCCGCCGTTGTAACAGAGCAGGAAAATACGCCGGGATTCGTCTCCTATTGCCAGGGGTTGACTTTTACCTTCGACAATCAAAGTTTCGGTGCTACCAGTTATTACTGGGATTTCGGTGTTCCCGGAATCACAACAGATAACAGTACCGCTTTCGAACCGACTTATACTTTTCCGCAACCGGGAACGTATCACGTCATGCTGGTTGCCAATCCGGGATGGCCTTGTACGGATACAGCCTACATGGATTTGGTTCTTGAAAATCCGTTTAATGTCGATTTTACATTCATAGATTCAACCTGTTTTATTGACAATACGCTCGATTTCCACGCTCAGATCATCAACGGCCCGCCAAGCACACAATTCAGCTGGAACTTCGGACCCAATGCCAATCCTGCAACAGCAAGCACCCAAAACGTGTCAAATGTTACTTTCAGTTCTTCTCAGAATAACGTCGTAACGCTGATCGGTCGATACAGTGTGTGCGCCGATACGATTTCAAAACCGGTCTTTTTCTATGACAAGCCTGTTCCTCAATTGAATTTTCAGGCCAATCATGAATGCGTCGGTTACACACAAACATTTACCAACGCTTCGCAGGGATCGACCAGTTATTTTTGGGATTTTGGCGTGCCGGGAATCAATACGGATGTCAGTACGGCGGTTTCACCAACCTATACGTTTCCTTCGGAAGGCACATATCCGATTACTTTAATTGCAACGAGCGGACCGGGCTGTGCCGATACCCTGGTGCAGAACATCACGATTTACGAACCGCTGCAGGTTGCTTTTACTCACAACGATTCACTTTGTGTTACCAACAACAGCTTTCATTTTGTAGGGAATGTCACCGGACCTTCCATCACAACTTATTCCTGGAATTTCGGTTCGCATGCCAATCCGTCCACTGCCACAACGCTGAATGTCAACAATGTGGTGTATGACAATTCAGGAACTTTTCCGGTGACCTTAACAGCAAGCTTTTTGGGGTGTTCCGAGACCGCTAGTTCGAACGTGTTTATTTTCTCCGTTCCTACCGTTGGATTTACCATCAGTCCTGAATTAAAGTGTGAGCCTTATCCTGCTCAATTCATCAACTTAAGTCATCACGAAGGACCTTTATTGTATTCCTGGACTTTTGGTGACGGCGGAACAAGCACGCAGGAAAATCCCTTGTATGTCTACATGCATGCAGGAACTTATTCCGTAGAATTAACCGTGATTTCGACCATCGGTTGTATCGACACGTTTAAAGTGTTGCAACAGGATTTAATTACTGTTCATCCGAAACCGACCTCTGATTTTATGATTGATAAAAGTGAAATGGACATTTGTAATTCACAGGTGCAATTCACAGATTTGTCACAAGGTGCTTTGCACATCACTTATTTCTTTGATGAACTGGGTTCCGGAAGTACGCTTCCCAACCCCACTCACACGTATTTTACAGACGGAATGCATCGTCCTTCTCAGATTGTCTTTAATGAATTCGGATGCAGCGACACGAGTTCCCGAACGATTGCCATAGAACCGTTTATGGTTTATGTTCCGAATACTTTTACTCCTGACGGGAACGAGCACAACAATGATTTCTATCCCAAACTGGGTTTAACGCCCGTAGACTGGGATTTGAAAATCTTCAATCGCTGGGGAGAATTGGTTTATCACTCAACGGATTTCGAAGAACACTGGGACGGGACTTCTAACGGGATTGCTTGTAAGAATGATATTTACAGCTATGTGATCCGTTATGTTTCCTGTGCTCCGTATGCGAATGCGGAAGTTCTGACCGGACATGTTTCGTTGCTCCGTTAATGGAGAATTGAGAATATAAAAATTGACAAGTTCAACTGGAAGTAAATCTCAACAATTCGTAATTCGTAATTCGTAATTCGTAATTCGTAATTCGTAATTCGTAATTATTTCAAAAATTTCGATTTCATCGTCCAACCGATCAATGTGGAACGTTGCCTGGCAAGTTCTGCTTTCTCTCCCGTGAAAAATTGGTCGACTGTTTCATGAAATAGCTTTAACCAACGGTCAAAAGAAGCTTCATCCAGGTTCAAACTGGCATGTTTGGTCATCATGTTTGCACTGTATCCGGCTTCATCCAACAAAATAAAACTCCAGAACGATACGACTCGCGGTAAATGTTCCTTCAAGTCCAAATGAGCAAAAAAGTGCGAAACAACTTCGTCTTTCACCAGCTTTTGGTAAAACGTATCAATCAGTAATTCCACATCTGCCTTTGATTCTATCTCTTTCATATGCTCAAAAGTAGGTGACTTCCGGCAACTATTTTCTGATTTAAATCAGTTTTGCTGTTTACTTTTTTGATTTTTTGACATTATACTATGGAAACCTCAAAAACGAGCTTATGAAACTGAGAGCATCCATGCAGATAATTGTCGGAATGATATTTTCTTTATTGATTGTAGGTACTTGTTATTCACAGGTAAATCATCAGTTGGTGGAAGTACAAAAAGCGATTCCGGGAAAAAGCCATTTTGTTGAAATTCCAGGTTCATTTTCACACGAAAAAATCACTGAGTCCAATGTATTGAAAAGATTGCAATCCAAAAAGATCCGGCGTGTGGAGTTAATTTACACCCGCTACAAAGAGAATGAAAACTTTGATCAGAATAAATTGAACGAAGACCGGATGTTTCGGCTCTATCAATTGCTTCCCAAACTTCAAATTGATCAACCTGAAATCATTTGGATAGAACAAACCGGTGCAACAACCCGCGAAGAAGCAAAAGGTTACTTCCATGGTTTCCGGATTTATACTGATGTTGAAGAAAAGCAGGTGTTCAAGCGGATGCAGCGGGAAGATAGCGGAAATTCAACCGAAAACATTACTGTCGACAATTCAAAAGGTGGAGTCTTTTCAGTTTCCAGCGGAACTCAAATCCAAATTCCGGCAAATGCTGTGATCTATGAAGACGGGAAACCGGTAAGCGGAAATTATACAATCAGCTACAAGGAATATAGAAACGCAGCAGAAATGGCGTTTTCCGGAATCCCGATGGTGTTTCAGGATAAAACAGGCGAATATCAATTCAATTCGGCAGGAATGTATGAAATCCGTGGAATGAAAGATGGCCGACCCTTAGAACTTCAAAAGGAAATCATTGTTGATTTCAATTGCACCAAAAAGGAAGCCGGAGTTAATTTTTATCACATGGATGATCAAACAGGCGAATGGGCTTTGCTCCAAAGTGAGTTGTTTGCTCCCAAAGCTTCGCCAGTTCAGGCAACAAGTGTCGTCACAATAAGCAGAGGAGTTTTGAGAAGATCAAAAGCTCCGGTGGACAGCATTACCCGATCTAATTTTGAAGGACTCAGTCCTGATAATCAGTATCCGAATCTTGTAGAAGGTTTACGTTCTGAAAAGTTCGGGGTTTATAACTGTGATCAGGTTTACCGGGTTGCAAACAAGGTTAGTATTTCTCCGAAATACCTGGATGCTTCAACCCAAAAAGCCATAAAGAATGACGGAGTTCTTTGCCTGATCGACAAAGACATCAATGCATCTTTTAGATTCAGTCCGCAAAACATTACCTGCAATTCAAAGGGAAACAATGTTTTTCTGCTTTTTACTGAAGCAGGTGAAGTGTTTGTGTTTCAAAATGATCAAACGAACGAGCAAAGCCTAAAAGCAAAAGACCCCGTATTTCTAATGGAGAACATTACGGATAAAGTAAAAACATCAGACGATTTAAAGAAGTACCTCTCGATCTAAATCAAAACCCAATCCAAACGAGAGCAAGGCATCTGTCAACTGACAGATGCCTCTTTTTATGACAACCGGGCAGTTAAACGACTTATCCTTAACATTTAACAATTTCACTACCGGTTGAGTTTTGAAAGAAGCGCCGATTGCCTTAAATTAAAAGGACATTATTCACTAAAATCATGTATCATGAAAAAATCACTGTTACTACCAATGGCTGTTATGAGCCTTTTTCTGAGTGCCTTTGTTTTTAATGCCTGTCAGAAAGAAACAAAAGAAACCCTTGTTTCCCGAAAAGAAGAAAACCGCAAGGAAAAACCGCCAGTCAGCACCAAAAGCTGCATCCGCCCCATTTTTGAAGATAAAGTTGCAAACGTACACTGTTCGGAAGGTCGTACGTGTGGTCCCCTGTCCTCTATTCCTTCGACTTCAAGAAACAGAATCAGCTGGCGGGTTGGAACACCTTGTCCCGGCAGTCCGAATTTTGTAGGCACCACTTATTATACCATTTACAAACGCAGCAGTACGGCACTTACGAATTACAATCAAATAACAACGTTTAGCTGCACGAATGCAAGCATGTGGTATGCGAGTACCTTATTGTCCAATAGTTCCACCTTCATCATTGTTTCCAACTATTTGTCGACTGCTCTTCCTGCTACCATTGTAGAAGGAGCTGGTGGTTATTTGTATGACACTTTGGGAAATCCCCTATCTGTTTCAGATTTATGGAAGTTTAGCACCGGAACAACAGCCGGAACCTCACCTTGTATGATAACGGATGATCCTGCATCTTAAGAAGATGCAAACAATTCTGACTAAAAAGAAAAGGCTGTCTCCGAATCCGGAACAGCCTTTTTATCTGAATGCCGTTTGTTATTCTTTAAACCACCCGGAATACATCACATAGTTATTTGCAATGCGCTGTACTTCTCCTGTGAACAATTCAGGAGAAAGTGTTTTCACTTTCTTCGCCGGAACTCCAGCATAAACACTCCAGGATTCCACGCGGGTATTTTCAAGTAAAATTGCTCCTGCCGCAATAATGCAATTGGATTCGATGTAGCAATTATCCATCACAATCGCTCCCATTCCGATCAATACATTGTCTTCAACTGTGCAGCCGTGAACCAGGGCATTATGCCCGATCGAGACATTGTTTCCCAACGTTGTTTTGGTTTTCTCGTAAGTACAGTGAATCACTGCTCCGTCCTGAACATTCACCTGGTTTCCCATCCGGATGGAATTCACATCTCCGCGAATCACGGCGTTAAACCAAACAGAACAACGGTCTCCCATGATCACATCACCAACTACCGTTGCGTTCTCCGCCAAATAAATATCTTCTCCGAATTGAGGTTCGATTCCTCTGCATGATTTGATTAAAGCCATAATATGAATTGAAAATGTAAAAGTGAAAAGATAAAGATATTCAATAGATGTATGTGAGAATTATTCCTTGAGAAATTATCCATTCTTTAATGATGCATTCCCATGATCATTTTTTCATTACGAATTGGTCATTAACACATGTATCTGCGTTCTGACTCATTATTTGCAGGTATTGCAGTACAATTTTTTAATCTCATCATCACGCTGCAATTGGAAATTGGAGTTAAGCCAGACGCAGAAATCCTTTTTGTAAACTGCTACAGATTTGATTACTTCAAACGTAAA
>NZ_JASLCN010000067.1 GCF_030151805.1 Fluviicola sp. | reverse complement strand
TGTGCATCCGACCAAAACAGAGATTAAGTTCGAAGAAGACAAAGCCATTTACAGCATTATCCGAAGTGCTGTTCGTTTGGGACTCGGGAAATTCAATATTACTCCTACACTGGATTTTGACCGTGAAAGTGAGTTCGATCTGCCTTTATCTATGGCGAATCAAACACCGGTGATGCCTGAAATCCGGGTAGACAAAAATTACAACCCCTTTCATCTGGAAAACACGCGGGAAGGACAATTATCGGGAGCGAAAACAAGCTCAGGAAGTACCGGTTCTGGTTTTAAAAGCAATGGTTTTTCAACTGCTTTGAATAATGCCGGTTTCGGATCCCAGTTTCAATCTTCCAGTTTGGATGAATTGTGGAATACGGAATCTGTTAACAAGGAAGCGGAAGAAACACCTGTTCAGATTCAAATCGAAGTAGAAACGGTGAAATCTGTCGGTCCGTTTATCCTGAAAGGTTCATTTATCATCGGTTCGATTCCGGAAGGACTATTGGTGTTTCATTACCGCAGAGCTTATGAGCGCATGTTGTATGACGAGATGATGCGCGGTTTTTTCGTCAATCCGCTTGCTTCACAGCAACTTATTTTTCCCATGGAGAAAAAACTCTCCAAACAGGAACAACTGGCTTGGAACGAGCACCAAAAAACGCTTTCCAGAATCGGGTTTAACTGGTCATGGGCAGAACAGGAATTGCATATCAACGGAATTCCGGAAATCCTGGATGAATCAACACTTTTGTCTTGCGTTGACAAAATTTTGGAGCAATTGCAAATGGGAACACTCGATAAAGGCGAGATTGCACACACGGTTTTATCGCAAATTGCCTTTGCCGGAAGTATGTCTTTTAAAATTCCCGGTAACCAGGAGGCAATTTCCGACTTTATATCCCGTTTGTTTGAAGCAGATGAGCACACGTTTTCCCCTTCCGGCAAGCGCATCATTGCACAGATTTCGAATGAAGAATTAATTCAATTATTTTAAATAGACTTTATGTTTGGAAATATACAGCCCGTCACGAAAAATTTGCTCCTGCTGAATATTGCAATGTTTCTATTGACATTGTTTTTTGAGTACCAGGGACATGGTGTTGATTTAGGTAGTTTGTTAGGAGCCCATTATTTCGGAACTCCATTGTTTCAGCCTTACCAGTTAGTGACTCATTTCTTTATGCATGGTGGCTTTTTGCACATTTTTATGAATATGTATATCCTGGTAATGTTCGGCAGTTTTCTCGAGCGACTTTGGGGAGCAAAAAGATATTTCATATTGTATGTGGCCGCTGCATTAGGATCAGTTCTTTTGTACAATTTTGTCGGATATATCCAGATTTTGGAATACAAAAACATCATTGGAAGCAATGAAATCATGGCTGGAGTGAACGGTTTGATCCGGGAGCGCAGTTATTCCCTGGAAACGATCAATGAAATCAGACAGTACGTTTTCGAACACGGGGCTACTTCCATGAACCAATTGGATGCCATTACCGAATACACTATTAAATCGTACACTCCAATGGTTGGTGCTTCCGGAGCGATTTTCGGATTACTGGCTGCTTTTGCTATTTTATTCCCGAACACAGAATTGATGCTAATTTTCCCTCCGATTCCTTTGAAAGCAAAATGGCTGATCGGTGGCTATTTCTTACTGGAAGTTTACAGCAGTTTCCAAAACAATGTAGGCGACAATGTAGCGCATCTTGCTCACGTTGGCGGCGCAATTGTTGGAGCAATCATGGTTTTAATCTGGAGAAAAAAGGGTAAAAACTTTTATTAATTATCACAATGAGTAACGATAGAACTTTATCTGAGGAAATTAAATTTCAGCTGCGTTTCGGTGGAATGCACATCAAATTAATTTTCGCGAATTCAGTAGTGTTTTTACTGATGATCCTTCTTGATTTGATCGGAAGAACCACTCAAAATGGGTGGATTGATGTTATTCGAATCAAAATTTTCGCATTACAGACAAATCTGGGCGATTTTGCTTACGCACCTTACGGATTGATCACCAGCATTTTCACGCATTTCGGATTCCTGCACTTCCTGTTCAACATGCTTTTCCTCTATTTTGCAGGAAGTTTGTTCAGACAGTTCTTTTCCGACAGAAGAATGCTGCACGTATACATTGTCGGTGGAATTTTTGGCGGTTTTTGCGAATTGATTGCCCATCAATTTTCCGGGATGGATGCTATTGTAGTCGGTGCTTCCGGGTCGATTATGGCATTGTTCATAGCGATTGCTTTCTACAGGCCAAATATCACGATCAATCTTTTCGGGATTCTTCCTGTGAAGATTTACGTCATTGCCATTTTGTACCTGGTTGGAGATTTAGTACAAACCATGGACAGTGACGGAACAGCCCATTTTGCGCATTTGGGAGGAGCCCTGGTTGGGTTTTTATCGATTCAAAACCTGCATTCTTCTTCGAATATTATTAACTGGACAGAATCTCTTCATCAACGCATCCTGACTTATTTTTCAGGCAGAAAGAAACGCACGAAAATGAAAGTTCAATCCGGGGGAAGAACCGTGAAATCGGATGAGGAATACAATATGGATACGAAAGCCCGTCAGGAGCGAATTGACAAAATTTTGGATAAAATTTCCAAATCGGGTTACGAATCACTAACGAAAGCTGAAAAAGACTTTCTATTTTCACAAAGCAATAAATAAGGGTGAGCTGGTTTAAAAAAATAGCGCGATTTTCAACGGTGATAA
>NZ_JASLCN010000037.1 GCF_030151805.1 Fluviicola sp. | reverse complement strand
CTTTGAACAAATCTTCCGGAATCGGCTTGGCAAAAGCTCCTACCTGTACGCGATACACCAAACCGGTTGGCGCCTTCACTCCTACCGGAATCGCTTTTTTGATCACATTCGGTTGAACGGCTGTTTCCTTCTTAATCTCAAATCCATCGGCAACCTGTGGAGCAAGAACTTCGGAAATCGTTGTGGAAAGTGATTCTTTCGGCTGAATTCCCCGTGTCAATACATTTTTCCAGGCTTCTTTATTCCCTTCAACCTTGTTCAAAGCCAGATCCAATGCCGTTTCTTTCGAAACAATTTCCTGGTTTTTAGCACTCAATTCCTTGCTTAAACGCTCAATCTCCGTCTGAATCGCAGCTTTCTCTGCCGGGTTTTCCCTTTTAACATAGGCATTTCGTTGCTCTTCCAATTTCGTCTTGGTCTGATTCACCGCTTCTTTCAAACGATTGATTGCCTGCTGTTGTTCACGCAGTTTCGGGTATGTTTTGTCGGAAGCAATGCGTTGTTCTTCCTCCACGGAAACCGTTTTCGCTAAAGCCGGATCGTTGATCTGGTCGTAGGTTTTTTCTTTTGAAAGAACTTCCAGGCGCTGATCTATTTTAGCAATGGCTTCTTCCAGAACCTTCTTCTGATTTTTCAACTCGGAAGTTTGTTTCGGATCAAGGGTTGTTTTTTGCAGAACCGCTTCAATTTCCCCGATCTCAATCGAAAAACGTCTGCGTTGCTCTTTCAATGCATTTTCGGTTTGAACAACCTGTTTGGTTTCTTCAAAAACAGTTTGTCCGTCCAGATACTGACTCGCAGCTTCTAAAAGCGTCAGATCACTTGTTTTTTCCAAAAGCGGATCAGCCGCATGGACTGTTTCAGAAGTCCGGTTTAAAACAACTTCTTTGATCGGATCATTCCCCGGAATCTGTTCCAATGCTTGTTTTTTCTCCCTGGTTGCATCGTTCAACTGAACCAATTCTTGTTGCTGAATCGCTTGATTGATTTGTTTTTGTGCTTCCTGGTTCGAAGTCAGTTTCTTTTCAATTTCCGTTTTCTCCTTATTCGAAGCAGTTGTCAATTGGTTTTTTAACACCTGCTCTTCCTCCTTCAATTTAACCAGGTCCTTTTCCGGCTTGTTGGAATCCGTCGTTTTAACGGCAATCAATTCATTCAGGTCAATTTCGATCACACCTTTTCGCTGTTTGATCTCTGCCAATTGCTTTTCCAAAGCCCGAATGTTCGTTTCATTGCTTGTTTCCGAACGCTTTTCTTCATCCAGTTTCGATTCAATACTTTCCGCCAATTCGTTCAACAATTTCAACTGCTTTTCAGCCTCTTCTTTCGTTGCCGCTTTTTTGCGCATGGCAAATTCATACTCGTTGCCCAAAACTGTTTCCAAACTCGCTACCTCATTCTTGACAACTGAAACAGGTTCTTTACCCGCCGAAGCTTTCAATTCTTCTTCCGTTTCTTTCGATTGCTGCAACAAGTCATTCAACACCTGGTTTTCGGCAGTTTTTTCAGCTGAAAACGTCTTTTCCAAACTCCTGGTATTTGCCTGAATCTGTTTCTCAAGCGCAGTCTGAAGTTTCTTTTCCTCCGATAATTTGGCCTGCGCTGCCTCCTTACTCAGATTTTGGATTTCATCCGTGCTTAAAGTCTGATAAGTCGGTAATACTTCCTGACGAAGCTGTTCGTCTTTCAATCTTGCCTTTACCTGGGAAACAAGCGTTTGTTTCTGCTCATCCAGTTTCGCTTCATGAACTGCTTCCAGCTGATTCAAATCCGCTAATTTCTTCATCGCGATGGAATCTGCAGGAGTTTTAGCCAGAACTTTCTTTGTTTTTTCCTGCTGCTCACGAATGGAAACAAGCATTTTCGTTTCTTCTTCCAGCAATAATTTCGTCTTCTCCTCCGGATTCGAAGTCCCGGATTCAATTTTTGCAATGGTTTCGGGATAAGTCGGTCGGATTTCTTTCACCCAATCGGTTCCCTCCGCGTTTTTCGGATTGGTTTCCACCACCGTATTCCGTGCTTTGATTTCTTCGTTTCTTGAGGCAATATTTTCTTCAAACTGTTGTTTCAAATCCTGAAGCACTTCTTTTCGTTTCGTGCTCAACGCATCTGTTTTCGAAGCAAGTGTCTGCAATTCCTCGTCAATAGCACGGATCGTTTTTTCTTCCAGCTGATTCAAAGCCTTCAACTCTCCCACACCGTTTTTATCTCCGATTGCTTTTTTCTCTTCTTCGTAATTGGGCGCAAGCTGGTTCAATTCTTTTTCAATCGTAACAGCAGCCAGTTCGTCGTGTTGTTTCGACTGAAGTTCATCCAGCTGATCCTGGCGTTCTTTCACCACCGCCTCTTTTTGTTTCTTCAACGCAGTCAAAGCCTCTTTTTTATCCTGCATTTTCTGGTTCAGCGGGTCTTTTGTCAAAACCTCGTATACGTTGTCGATCTCCGAATCAATCTGATCCAGTAATGTTTCATCAACCTGGTTCTGCGCTTTCAGCTTCTCTTCCGGATCCGGATTACTTCCTGCCCTTTTTAATTGCTCTTCGTAATCCGGCATCAGCGCTGTCAACTCTTTTTCAGCAGTTGTCGATGTGTTTTTAGGAAGAACCGACTCGGAAAGAATTGTCTCCTTGTTCCTGCTATTCTCCGCCTTTAAATTCAGAACCTGCTCTTTCTGGGTCAGCAATTTCTGATCATTCGGATTTTTCGCCAATCCTTCCTCGACTTTTGCCAATTCCTGCGTCAGTTTTTTGTCCAGCTGCTCGTTATTTTTCACTTTCAGAGCTACTTTCTCTTCGTGAGTCAAATCCGCCTGCTGATCAACAGCCTGTTGAGCCAACTCATAGTTTTTCGCGTATTCATCTACCCGCTCTTTCGATTCCTGAGCCAGAATGTCGTTCGTACGTGCAGTGACATGCGAAGTGTCGATCGTTTTCACCTGCTGTTTCACATACGATTCGAGCGATTTCACATTATTCGAATGAATGGCTTCTACTTTCGCATCAGCTTCCGCTTTCGTTACTTTCCGGTTCTCATCCGTATTTTGCAGGTTGTTGATGAAGGTAATCTGTTTCGTATTACCCATTTCCTTTTTGTGTAAGTCTTCTACTTTTCCTTCCAAACGGGTTGTCTCTTCTGAAACCAGTTTTTTCTCCGCTTCTTTGGAATCTATTTTAGATTGAATCGCCGGTTGATCTTTTGCTTTGGCTACAGCTAAATCAGACTTCAGGGTTTTCAATTCCTGGTCCAGTTTCTGATCGTTTTCCTTATACGCATTCAACTGTTTTTTCAACTGTTCCGTTTGTTTCCCCAACCCATCGTTTTGAGCTAAAAGATTATCCACCGGATGCGTTTCCTTTTCATTTTCGATTTCTTTCACCAAATCAGCTTTGGCAATTACGGCTTCCTTGAGTTGATCGTATTTTTCATCGACCACTGCTTTCCGCACTTCTTCCTTCAATTCCGAAATGGCTTTCAACTGTTCTTTTTCCTTCGGGATCAATTTTGAAATACTATCCGAAAAAGCATCAATCCGCAAAATTTCTTCTTTCAACTCAATAATGCGTTCCACCTTGTCGCTGGCAGCAAGCAAAATATCATTCTTTTCTGTTTTGGTTTCGGCAGCGTTTGCTTTCGCCACATCTTTCTTAATCTCGGCCTGGAGTTTTTCAACCTCCGTTGCTTTGTCAACAATGGCAATCAACGAACCGTTTTCCAAACGTTCCAATCCATCTACTTTCTGTCCCTGTTTCTGCTGAATGGATTCAAATTTCGAAATGATCTCCTGGTTTGAAGCATTTTCCAGCCCGATATCCGCCAGTACTTTTTTGTTTTCTTTTTGAGCATCCAATGCATTGATGTCAAAACTTCCGGCATTGACATTCAATTCGGCTCTTCCGCGAATCACTTCCGCCAAAATTCCCTGGGCATCTTCCACGTCTTCAGAAAACAAATCAACCACACGGACCACCTCTTCATTATTCAGTTTTTCTTCCTGGATTTTTTGCTTCAACGGTTTAAACACTTTCAAAAAAGGAATTGTGACCTCCGCTTTGTGAACGGTCGTACTTCCTTCAACGGTCATTTCATAGGTGTACTTTCCTCCTTTCGGGAAAGTAATCAGGTAACTTCCCAGTTCGTTGGATTTGAAAACCCCGATTTCATTTCCGGAAACCACATCTGTTACTTTAATGCTGAGTTTCTTATTTTCCGGATTGATTGACGACTTGAACTCTCCTTTTACAATTGCTAATTGAAGCGGAACGCGGTCAACACGAACTTTATACACGTGAATTTTCCCGTTTTCACTTTGCCGCGACGATGCGAAATAAGCATTCTGTTCCAACGAATCGACCACATAGAACAAGTCATTGTCAGGAGAAGAAATGGCAAAATCCATATTCTCCGGTTCACCGAACGAGTTTGTTTCGGGTTCAAACCTGGAACGAAACACATCAAATCCCCCCATGGAATTATGTCCTTTCGAACAGAAATACAAATATTCTCCATTCGGACTCAAATACGGGAAATCTTCGTCATACTTCGTATTCACTTTTCCGGCAACCAAAACTGGAAGTCCCCATTTCCCATCCGGAAGTCTTTTCCGGCAATAAATATCTTTGCTTCCCTTATCAGATTCTCCGTAAGAAGAATAATAAATGGTTTGCGCATTATCCGGAAAATGAATCAAAGGAGTGTGATTGCGTTTCTTATCAACCTTGGATTGATAATCGGTTGTAATCAGAATAACTCCGCCGATGTGAGACAAATTGTATAACCGGAAAAACGAACCGTATTCAATCTGCTTTTTCTCCAGAACTACCAGATCAGAGATCGTTGTGAGCAGTTTTTTTCCGTTCTGGCACATTTCAATCTGCCGTTCAACTTCAAAACCGGGATTCGGTTTTCCGCCACTTTTTTGAATATAAACATGGTAGTTTTTGATGGCTTCGTTGAACTGAAAATTCAAATGGTAAGCTTTCCCCAAATAGAAATACGCTTCCGGGTTAATGGCAGGATCTGTAATACTATAGTTCAGGTATTTGAAAGCATCCAGTTTCTTATTTGAATTGAAAAGCAAACAAGTTCCGTATTTGTAGTTGTAATCTGTTGATCGCGGATTCAACGCAATGAGATGCAGATAAAGCGGAGTTGCTTCGACAAAATGTTCTGAAAGGAAGAGTTTATCGGCTTTTACTTTTACATCTGCTTCGGTTTCTTGCGCAAAAGACAGTTGAGCTGTTTGAATAAACAGAAATAGCAGTAACCAAGCATTTACTCTTTTAAATGACTTCAAGCTCAACTGATTGTTTTAGAGGCAATACGTTTATTTCTTAAAAAGGTTCATTTTACTTTCCGTTCCATCCAATAATCGTTTGATATTTTTACGATGGGCGAAAATGACAATGAACGCAAGCAAAGAACCAAAGATAGGCAAAGCGTATGTATTAATTGGAAATAACCACAAACAACAGGAGAAAACAACTGCTGCACTGATCGAACCTAAAGACACGTATTGTGTTGAAATAAAGACTATTAAAAAAACAATCAGGCAGATCGCCGCTGCCAAAGGCTGTAAACCGACGATCACTCCCAAAGAAGTTGCAACTCCCTTTCCTCCCTTAAATCCGGCAAAAACCGGAAACACATGTCCCAAAACCGCCATGAAAGAAGCAACCAGTTGAATGTGCGTTAAATGTGCAGAAGAAAAAGGAAGCGGCAGTACAAAATATGGTAACAGTACTGCCATCATTCCCTTTAAAATATCAATCGTTAGTACGACTCTACCCGCTTTTTTTCCAAGAACCCGGAACGTATTTGTTGCTCCCGCATTTTTACTTCCGTGCTCCCGAACATCTAAATCATATTTCGCACGACCTACCCAAACTGCTGTTGGTATTGATCCTAAAAAATATGCAGGTATAGCCCATAAAAAATCAGTCCAGTTCATTATTCAAAAATAGCATTTAGTTTGCCTAAATACACGCTATTTGTAGAGATTTGATACAAGAAATTTTTCGTTTTACGTTTATCTTCTTTGATCGCATTAATCGCATTTGACAAATCCGAATCGCTCGTAATAATATTCAGCGTTCCGTCTCGCTTCATCATCGAATAATCGAACAAATAATCCGGTCCGCCAGGAACCTGCATCATCATCGTAAAATGGTCACCGTTAGAAGAATAGATCTGCTCGAATGCCGAACGGAATACCACTTGTCTCATCACCGGTTTTCCATAGAAGTTCACAATTGCAGCACCTTCCAGGCTCGACATCAATCCGCGAACATCTTTCGATACAGGAATATTTTTCAAATGAACACCCGTAATTACGATGGATTTTTCCATCTCATCCGGTAAACGTTTGATCTTTTTATCTTCAGAAAGGGTGTAATCGGACTTGATTTTGTCTGCCGTTTTACGATCTCCCCAGGTCAACAACGCTTGTTCGATGTTCGTTGTTTCAAACGAAAGCGGTTTGGATTCTTTGTAATCCACGATTCTCTGCCCCACACTTTCCCAAACTCCTCTATCCATCGGCAAATTCAATTTCAAGGTCGCGTTCACGTCCGTTTGCCCGTTTTGCTGGTTGTATGTTACGGTTCCGACAGCATCCACTGTTACATCTCCGTAATCCATTCCCATGTTGATTTTTCCTTCGCCGTTCATCGAACAACTTTCCGTATGCAATGCGATAAAGTTCCCCGGTTCGTTGCGGTTCAGCAATTTCTCTTTCGGTCCGATCTGGAATTCCTTCGCGGAGAAATCATACTGCAGTACTCCGGTTGCCGTAATGAAAATCGGGTCGTTCGGATCTTCCAGAGAAGACAAGAATGTCGGATACAAACGGATGGAATCTTTCTGACGGGAATCTCTCCAAACAATCCCCGCAGCGATTGCTTGTCCGTCCAATGTTTTCATGTTCGGTGTAACCGGAATCTGAATGTTTTTCGGATCAATTTCTGCCGCAAACGACATCCAGCTCTTCGCAAACTTCTCACAGTTGTGATTAATTCTTGTTGCTCCGGTAAAGCTGATCAGCGGGTTTGCCGCTTTAATCTTCATTCCTCCGTAGTAATCGAAATACTTATTCAGTTTGAATCCTGCCTCGCTCTTCACTGTTCCGTTTGCAACAGTTTGGTAAGATGAATCCACCCCGATTTTGTCCATGTGAATCAATGTTTTCACAGAATCCGCATCGTAATAAGGGTAATCTCCTTCTGAACTGTATTTTCTTCTTGCGGAAATGTTTGTTTTCGCATTCAGGAAAGTATGGTATTTCGTTACGTAATTGGCTACGATCTTCGAATTCAACAATGGATCCATTGCCGCGTTTTTACGAATCGTGACTTTCGCACTATCCGGGTAAATACGCGCATCTGCTACGTCGATAAATTTCGTGTCCGAACAATAAAGCACTTTGCTTCTCATCGTAAATTTCACTTTTGGCGCTCTGAATGCCAAAGAGTCCTGATCCGGATGTGTTGAGAACATATTCGGTTGTGCCAAATCCAGGTCTGTGTTGATGTTGATATCTCCCGAACCGGTTCCTTTTTTAGACAGTTCCATTTCGTCCTGATCCATCAACCAGGTAAATAAATCCACTTTACAAGCATATTTAATCACCGGGAAGTATTTCATTTCTTCCCCGTCATTGGATTTAAAATCTCCTTTTCTGTCTTTGAACGAAATGTGCGCATTGACATTATTGGAAGAGAACGCCAGCGGGCTTTCACCTTCTTCCGGCGCAGGGTTTTTGAGGTTGAATACTGAAGTATCTGCGTTAATGTCATAACGCTTGAATTTGAAAGCATCAGACCCTAAATTTGCTTTTTGCATCGACATGATTCCGTAACCCGTCATTCCTGTCGGTTGAATAATCGCCGTTCCTTTCATTTTTGCTTCTCCTCCGAAGAACGTCAACTCGTTTTCCAAAGTGGAAGAAGCTTTCAATACATTTTGTTTCGGAACGTATGTAATAAAGGCATCCGGAGATTTTACATCCGGAAACTGAACGCCTGCTTCTATCGGTTTGTTTTCAAACTTCGCATAGCCCAAAGTAGAATCCGGTAAGAAGGTGAACGCTTTGGAATCAGAAGTTGAGTGAATGAAATTGATCACCCCTGCTCCCTGCAAACCATTGTTTGACAAAACAATTTTGTTTTTATACATGGCTTTTGTACCATAGAAAACGTGTCCTTCAGCCGGAGCAACTGTACTGAAACCAAGAGAATAATCCGCCATGATTTTCAAATCTTCCTTGATCACCGGGAAAATACCGGCCGAAACCAATTCTCCTTTCAAACGGAATGATTTCTCGTTGAAATTGTCCAGACTATCCATTTCGAATGGCGCACAGGTATAATAGAATCTTGCTGAATCGTAAGCCCCCTTAAACAAATCGTATTGGTTGTAATACACTTTCGAAGGTTTCACAGATTTCAGAATCGGGTATTTCGTAATGTCTTTTTTCATTCCCGCTCTGTTTGTCGGATCATCGACGATAATTTCACCTGAAATTCCGTTTAGCGGAGAACCCAAAGCAATGGATTTGTTTCCATCCGCTTGGGAAAGCGGTTTTACACGAAAATAACTCTTATCTGTTTTCGTCAGATTGATTTTGTTCGCGTCATAATTGTAGCTCGCTTCCAGGGTATGCACTTCAAATTTCCCGGCAGAAGCCCAACCTGTAAATTTGAAATCGCGGTTGCGACTGATCTGTACTTTTGCATTATCCGGTAAAACGAAAGAAGCCTGAGCATCTGAAATCGTTACGCGGTCAACAGCTTCCAGGGAAATATCCATTGAACTCAAGCTCATTTTTCCAAAATTCGGCATCATTCTGCGCTGAATGGCTGAAAGTGAATCCTGTTTTGCAATTTTTTGAAGTGCCGGGTTATCTTTCAACTGTTCCGGAGCATATTTCGGTTTCGGGCGCATATCCGAAACAAAGATCAGGTTGTCATAATCTCTTTTTCCGGCTCTTGCTTCAATAAACACCTTGGTTTTTTGGTTCACCTTCACGATTTTATTTTCCGTATCGTAACTGATGAATCCGTATGAAGCTAAATCCAATAATTGCGTTTTCACCTGATCTACCGTTTTTCCAAGAGCCGTCGCTGCTTTTCCTTCCGTGAGGGTGAATTCGTCGAACTTGTAACAGTAATTATACAGTGCCGCCAAAGGATGAACTTGTTCCATTCCCTGCAAGCGGTCATACAAACGCCCGTCATAGAAATTCATTGATTCAAAACGCGCAATCCGCTGTTCCTGACTCGTTCCGAATTCATAAGTAAAGACCAAGTCTGTTCCAGTTCTGCTCCAGATTACTTTTTGCACGTACCATTCCAATTGATGGTATGAATCCGTGAACGGAGATTGCAAAACACCTGATTTTCCTCTTGTAAGTTCTACCATATTCGAATCTTTCGAATAAGTAAATCCAACTCCGGGATGTGTAATCGAATCTTTTTCTCCGACATAAAGCGATGTTTGTGTAACGTTTGAAACAATTCTGGTAGGTGCAATTGCAATGTATTGTGATTTCGCCACCAGGAATTTTTTACCGTTTTTTTTGATCGTCAACTGAGCCATTTCAGTCGCATTCCCGATTCCGATAACACTTGCTCCCTGCAAAGAAAAACCTCCCACATAATCCATTTCAGGAAGAATGTCCCCGATCGCAAGTTTCCGTTCAAAAGAGATAAATTGCGGATAATTGCGGTCTGCCTCACGAATAATGCGGAATGCACGTTCGTTCAACGTTCCTTTAATCTGTTTCCCTTTAAAGAATGGGCTTGTCAAAGAAACAGTATCTGCTTTCAGGAAGTTGGATTTCATAGAAGCGTCGTAATTTCCTAATTCGGCAAAGGTTTCATTTTCTTTCAGTCCCACTTTCACCCAGTTTACTTTTCCTCCTTTTCCGATCCATTTTTTCAACACCGGGTCATACGTTCCATTCGTATTGTAAACAACCAATGAATCCAGGAAACGCGGTTCATCTCTTTTTGCTCCTTTATTGGGAAATCCGCAAACCAGACGACCATTTGTAAATTTAATGATCGGTTTATCCGTGAATTCGAATACATAAGAACCGTAGAAATACCATTCTTCATTGGAAGAATTGGCAAGCATTCCTTTGGAGAAAAAGCCTGCGGAAAGCTCAATGAAATCTTTGAACTTGTTCACGTTTTTTGCATCCAAAAGCTTATCTACCGAACTATGCCACGCAGCAAAAGAAGATTCCGGCTGTTTGTTTTTCACAAACGAATAAACGGAGAAAATATAGTTATAAATCTCGGGATAGACTTTTAATCGCTTACTTTCCATGAGATTACACGTTGCAACCATCTGTGTGAAATACTTATCCGGAAAGTCCGTTGATTTCAATAAGGCTACCGAAAATTCATCTTTGAGAAAGTCTTTTTGATCTTTGTCCAGATAATCATTGGTTAATGAACTGATCGCTTTCACGAATTTCTCCCGGTTGTCCGGGTAAGATTGTGAAAAGAGCTGTGTAACACTCAAAATCGCGACTAAAACGAATCCCCATTTTTTCATATTTCTACTTTTTGAAGTTTCATGGATGCCCATGTTTCTTTATCTCTTGTTTCTACCAGTTCGAAGCCGGCATTTTTAGCAACCTGTTCCAATTCGGCAACATCCGAAGTGAAAAATCCACTCAGATATAATAATCCCCCATCCGAACAAAGCTTTGCGTAATCAGGCATGTGTCTTTTCAAAACATTCTTGTTGATGTTAGCAAGGATCACGCCGAAATTTCCTTCCTGAATGGAATCAATGTCTCCTAAAAGACCTCTGATCTTTGAACAGGAGTTGCGGGCTGCATTTTCAAGCGTATTTTCCACCGACCATGATTCAATGTCTACGGCTAAAATATCCTTTGCTCCTTTTTTCTCGGCTAAAATGGCCAAAACACCTGTTCCTGTTCCCATATCCAATACCCTTTCAGGAAGTAAGTGTAAGTCGAGCAGGAATTGTGACATGAGGTAGGTTGTTTGGTGATGTCCGGTTCCGAAAGACATTTGCGGTTGAATCACGATCAATTCGCGATCCGGGAAATCTGCTGCCTCGTGAAACGGCGCGATAATTGCCAAACGGGAGTCAACCAAAACAGGTTCGAAAGATGCTTCCCAGGTGGCATTCCAGTTTTGATGCGGAATTTCGGAAAGATGCCAGCTCACGTCAATTTCAGCATTGTCATGAATGCATGTTTCTTTCAAAATGGATGAAACATCGCCAATTTGAACAGGAGCATATGCCTGAATTCCGGTTTCGGTGTCAACAAAGCTTTCAAAGCCTAATTCTGCCAGCTCCGCAACCAAAATATCAGCCCAGGGGGCTCTTGGTTTAATATCAATCGTTAATTCAAAATAGTCCATGTTTCCTCAGCTACTAAAACAGAAAAATCGGAAGCTTTCAATGCTGCTCCTCCAATTAAACCTCCATCCACATTTTCGCAGGCAAATAACGACTGAGCATTACCCGGGTTACAACTTCCACCGTATAAAATCGGAGTATTGTCTGCAATTTCTTTTCCATATTTCTCTTCAACCCAGGAACGGATTGCAGCGTGCATTTCTTCAGCCTGTTCGGTAGTAGCCGTTTTTCCGGTTCCAATCGCCCAGATCGGCTCGTAAGCCAGAACAATCTGTTTGAAATCCCCGTCCGAAAGGTGAAACACGCTTTCCTCCAATTGATTCTTTACATACTCCAAAAAAGCTCCGTTTTCGCGAATCTCCAACGATTCTCCGCAACAAAAGAATGGCTTGATTCCATGAGCAATTGCTACGTCCAGTTTTTCTTTCAGCAAAGCATTGTTTTCGTTGAAATATTCTCTTCGCTCGGAATGACCAATCAAAACAGCATTGATTCCGGCTTCTTTCAATTGCCACATGCTGACTTCTCCTGTGTAGGCTCCGCTATCTTTCGGATAGCCGTTCTGAGCTCCTACTTTCACATGTGTTGAAAGCGATTTGCAATCACTGACATACAACATCGGCGGGAAAATGTATACTTCAATTCCGGAACCGATCTGCATGTTATTTACTTCTTTACACAATTCCTTTGCCTGTTCCTGAGACAAATTCATTTTCCAATTTCCTGCTACAATTTTAGCGCGCATCTTATTTTGCCAATAAATTAGTTTGAATCCAATTAAACTCCGGCAACGAATTACCGGTATATTTTCCTTTCACACGACCGTATTTCAGTACTACAAGTGCCGGATTTGAGCGTGCAACTGCTTTTAACTCCACTCCGTCATTGATGAAGAACGGAATATGCAGGTTGTGTTTCTTTTTGAAAGCTGCAATTTCTTCGTCTCCCGATCCGACAATGAATACAAACGGAATGTTTGCTTTTTTCGCTTTCGCTGCAATTATTTTCAATTCTCCCAAATGTTTCAGGTTAAACTCTTGCAGACTTTTGGAGAAAACAATGATCACTTCCGGTGCTTTGAACAAGAAGTCGCGGATACTTACGTCTGTTAAATCCGGATTCTCCACTTCGATCGTATCCAGAACCGTGTAGGCATCTTTCGGATACGATTCCACATTGTATTCGATTTCAGGAATCTCTGTCTTTTCTTTTGTGACATTATCGACCAAACGAAGCCCCGGCACTTTTGTGTGTTTCAATTGATTTTTCACCACATCCAGCTGAAGTTCGTCTTCTGTCAACGATTTGATCGCTCTGGAAGGATTGAACTGTGCCGAATCAATAGACGGAAGCCGCATGGGTTTGATTTCCTTGTTGATCATTTCCAGGTATTTCCACTCTTTGGTTTTCTCCCAAATTTTGGAATTCATGAATTCCTTACTGGAACCGTCGTATTCTTTTTTCTCTCCGGTTTGCAGGTTTTTATAGACCAACATGCTTTGATATTTTCCGGGG
>NZ_JASLCN010000468.1 GCF_030151805.1 Fluviicola sp. | reverse complement strand
TTGTGCTTTTTGATCGGATCAATTAAATCTTCAATAGTCTGTTTTCCAAAGAAAATCTTGCGTTTGCGGTAAGTTACATATTTCTGAAGGTACAAAGCAACGGCTTCTGAAATACAGAAATACTTCATGGTATCAGGAACTTCGAAACGGATTTCTTCTGCAATACGGAAAAAATGATCGACAGCAGTTTTGGAAGTTAATATTACTGCAGTATGATCTTTGATATCGATTTTTTGAGAACGAAACTCCTGAACCGAAACTCCTTCGACGTGAATAAACGGCCTGAAATCGATTTTCAACTTATACTTTTCGGCCAAATCAAAATACGGAGACTTGTCGCCTTCTGGTTTCGGTTGAGAAACCAATATTGTCTTAATACTCAAGGTTTAATTTTGTTTTAGCGTTCAACATTTACTTAACCTAACCAACTTGAAATTTCACGATTGAAGACCAGTTTCAGGACTATCAAAAGCGGCAAAATTTCGAGGGTCCAAAGGTACAAAATTATATAATACCACGATACACCCAATTGGAAGACGTGATAAAAACCACGAATCATGCGTAAAAGAGTAAAAAACAGGAAGGTCCCGATGATGATAAACTTCGATTGCGTAATGAATTCGGGCTGAAAATAGATGAAAAAGAACTCAATAAGGATGACAATTCCGGCTGTTTGAGCCATAACTAATGTCAACTGATTCACTTCCAAAACGACTTCTTTTAATCCGGTAATTGTTCCGGCAACCGAGATCACAAAAAGATGATAAAGCAGCAGAATTGCCGGGAATGCAGTCAATACAATTGTCTGGTAGGTATTAAAATCCGTTAAGGAAAAATGATTGTACCAATAAATGCAGACTCCGGTGATAATGATGTACTGAAGGATTAAAAAAATGGACGTAAGCGGGTTTTCCCGGATTCCGTTTTTGTATTGCTCGGAGATACTTTGGAAAAAAAAAGTAGTTTGACCAAGTACCAAAAAAACTTCGCGCTGTCTTAAACGTGCTGCAGAAACCAAAAGCAAACAAAAAATCAGAGCTGCTATAATAATATACGAGTGATTCGCACTTCTTTCAGTGAGAACCATGACCTCATTCGCAGTTGAACCAGAAAAGAATTGCCCGCTTAATTGCATGAATTGAAATAAGATTCAGGTACAAAAGTACTATTTTGGAATCACTCTTGTTTGCATGTGTGAAATCTTAGTTGGTCTATGGTGTTTTAAATTGTTCATACCTCAACAAGCTCAGTATGATTAATAGTTCAAAATGGAACTCTTTAAACCCTTTCACTTCTCAATTGTCCATTTTCAATTATCCAATGATTAAACTTTTTGAATCCATTTAGTACACCGCTCTATTTTTATTCATTCGCTGATTTGATTACATTTGCACCGAACATTGAAAAAAAACTCAAATGAAATCTGATTTATATTCTCATCCGGACTATTTATTAATGGATGAATTGCTTACAGATGAGCAAAAGTTGGTACGTGATGCTGCTCGTGCGTGGGTGAAAAAAGAGGTTTCCCCGATCATTGATGAACATTATGAAAAGGCAACTTTTCCAATGCATTTATTGAAAGGATTAGGTGAAATCGGAGCTTTCGGACCTTACATTCCTGAAGAATACGGTGGACCGGGTCTGGATCAGATTTCATACGGATTGATCATGCAGGAATTGGAGCGTTGTGATTCAGGTTTGCGTTCAACAGCTTCCGTTCAAAGTTCATTGGTGATGTATCCGATCTGGAAATACGGAACGGAAGAGCAAAAAATGAAGTATTTGCCGAAATTGGCTACAGGTGAAATGATGGGATGTTTCGGTTTGACAGAGCCGGATCACGGATCAAATCCTGGAGGAATGATCACGAACTTTAAGGATATGGGTGACCATTACTTATTGAACGGAGCAAAAATGTGGATTTCCAATGCACCATTTGCGGATATTGCAGTTGTTTGGGCAAAGGATGAAACAGGTCGTATTCACGGATTGGTTGTGGAACGTGGAATGGAAGGATTTACAACTCCTGAAATGCACGGAAAATTATCTCTTCGCGCTTCTGCAACAGGTGAATTGATTTTTGTGAACGTAAAAGTTCCGAAAGAAAACTTACTTCCGGGGCGTTCTGGTTTGGGTGCACCGTTAAGCTGTTTGGATTCTGCTCGTTTCGGAATTGCATGGGGAGCACTGGGTGCTGCTATGGATTGTTACGATCAGGCATTGAGATATTCGAAAGAAAGAACGCAGTTTAACGTTCCGATCGGGGCATTCCAGCTGACTCAAAAGAAATTGGCTGAAATGATCACTGAGATCACAAAAGCACAGTTCATCACCTTGCGTGTAGGACAATTGAGAAACGAAGGAAGAGCTACTTCTGCAATGATCTCCATGATTAAGAGAAATAACGTAGAGATTGCTTTGAACATTGCCCGCGAGGCACGTCAAATCCACGGAGGAATGGGTATTACAAGCGAATACTCGATGATGCGCCATATGGCGAACCTGGAATCTGTGGTAACTTACGAAGGAACGCACGATATCCACTTGTTGATTACAGGTATGGACGTTACAGGAATTTCAGCTTTCACAAGAGAAATGCCTTAAATGACTGCTAAATATTGATTAAATAAAAAAGCCTTCGAATATCACTCGAAGGCTTTTTTTTATGATTATTAAATAAGATTTAATTCCATTGAATCATCGCTCCGGTTACCAGGGCGTCTTCGAATGATTTGCGAAGGTGTTCTAATTTTTGAATCGCCACCTGATCGCCGTTTTGAGCCTTTTTCTTGGTCTTGTAATACTGATGCAAACCGTGTCCGAAAACGTCTTGTTCCAGAATGTTTTTTATTTCACCGATCCGGCCGTTTACACCAATCAGAAAATGTTCCATTTCACCCAGTTCATGCAATTCGTCTTCTGATAAGTTTTTGCTTTTCAATAATTTGGAGTATCTGGGCAACATGACACCCAGCAAGTCGATAAATCGATCTAACTCTCGTTGAATGGCTGCTTGTTGTTCTTTGAATCCCATATGAGAAAAGTATATCTTTTTATGTTATGGTAAAAATTAAAAGCGTTTTTTAACATTTAAGAAAAAACAGGCTGTAGAAGGGATTGTGCTCCCCGCAATTAATCCCTAATTTTACAGCATGTCCGGCTGTTATATCCATATTCCTTTTTGCACCCAAAAATGTAGTTACTGCGACTTTCATTTTTCTACCAATCATTCTTATCAAAACGAGATGGTGGCTGCATTGTGCACAGAGTTGAAGCTGCGTTCAGATAACTGGAAATCCGAAGTTTTTGAAACAATCTATTTTGGAGGGGGAACTCCAAGCATCTTAACTCCCGAACAATTGGAGCAATTGATCAAGCAAGTTCGCCAATTTTATGCTGTTTCAGACAAAGTGGAAATAACACTGGAATGCAATCCGGATGATTGTAGCATGGAAAATCTGGGAAAATGGAAAGCATTGGGAGTTATGCGTCTGAGTATGGGAATTCAGTCGTTTGACGAAGAACAACTCAGATGGATGAACAGGAGTCATACTGCTGCTGATAGCATGAATGCCGTTTTGAATGCCAAACAAGTTGGTTTTGATGAATTGAGCCTGGATCTGATTTATGGTTTGCCGAATCTGACTTTGGAAGACTGGAAGAAACAAATTCAACAGATTGTGGCTTTGAACCCGGAACATATTTCTGCCTATTGCCTGACAGTTGAAGAGAAAACGGTTTTATCGAAATGGGTTGCAGAAGGTAAAATTGCTATTTCAAATGTGGATCAGCAATCGGAACAATTTGAGTTATTGGTTTTAGAACTGAAAAAAGCAGGTTATGAGCAATACGAGATTTCGAATTTTGCCCGAAATGAACATTATTCCAAACACAATACTTCTTACTGGAAAGGATCGAAATACCTGGGAATTGGTCCTTCGGCTCATGGGTATAACCTGACAGAACGCTATTGGAACCGGTCAAATAACCGGATCTATATGAACGAACTGGAAAAATCAATTTTACCGGAAACGATTGAAGTTTTGACTCCTTTTGATCGGTTTAATGAAGCTTTGATGATTGGTTTGCGGACGAAATGGGGAGTTTCTAAAAAAGAACTCTTTGAGAATATTCGTCCGGAAGCAGATTGGCATCAAATCGTAAAAGATTACGAGGATCAAAAATTGCTTGTTGAAACGGAAGATTCTTTTGTTCTGACAGAAGCCGGAAGGTTATTGGCAGACGCAATTGCAGCAGACCTGTTTATCATTGCTAATTCCTAATGCCGAATTACGAATGAATGGAAATAAATGAATGAAGTAATTCGTAATTCGTAATTCGTAATTCGTAATTCGTAATCATTCCTCTAATGTCTCCAAGCCATATTGACAACGGAAATCAACGCGGTTCTTTTTCGAGAAAAATTGATTTTTACTGATTGTCACGAAATCTTCCCGGTCCGGGCGCTCGTGAAAAAGATGGTATTGAATCGTTCTGAAACGGGTAGAGTAGGGTTTCAAACCTGCTTTTTTTGCCCGGAACTCAATATCCGTATCCTCTCCAAAACCTGGATTGGTGTACGTTTCGTCAAAACCATTCAGAAGATATAAATCGTTTTTATGCCAGCTCATGTTGCAGCCCAAAAGATGTCCTTTGCTTGTTTTAGCAAAACCCGGAAGGAAAAAACTCTCTTCCACGCGAATACTTTTGTTCCGGATCATCTCCATAAATGTCGGAATGGTACTGATTCCCTTGCGGATTTTCTGAGACGTTTTTGAATCCAGGTCAACCCTTCTTCCGATGCAGAATCGTCCTTTTTGAATGGAACGAATGTGCTGCTGAACAAATCGCGGGTGCAAAACGCAATCGCCGTCAATAAAGATCAAGAAATCCGTTGAAGAAGCTTTAATCGCCTTGTTGAGCATTTTGTTTTTTAAAAACCCCAGATCGGGTTGCTGCAAGTGTTTGATCGTGAGGGAACGACTGTATTTTTCGATTAAGGGATCAAAACACGGGTCTTCACAATCCTGTGAAACGATTACCTCGATGTCTTTTT
>NZ_JASLCN010000421.1 GCF_030151805.1 Fluviicola sp. | reverse complement strand
GTATCTCCTGCTCCTGTTGGATCGAATACATCTTCCAATGGCAATGCCGGAGCAAAGAATACTTTATCGTCCTGGAACAATAATGCTCCGTGTTCTCCTTTTTTAATGATCAATGTTTTTGGGCCCATGTTGCGAATCACACGGCTGGCTTTCACCAATGAGTATTCTCCCGATAATTGGCGCGCTTCTTCGTCATTAATGATCAACACATCGATCATTGTCAGTGTTTGCTTCAAATCATCCAATGCGATATCCATCCAGAAATTCATGGTATCCATCGCAATCAATTTAGGTCTCTTCGTCAAACGCTCAATCACCTGGCGCTGTACCTGCGGACTCAAATTCCCCAACATCAAATATTCTGCTCCCTGGTAAGATTCAGGAATGATCGGATCGAAATCACCCAATACATTCAATTCTGTTACCAAAGTATCTCTGGAATTCATGTCATTGTGGTAACGACCCGACCAGAAGAATGTTTTCTCGCCTTTTTTGATTTGCAATCCTTCAAGCGCAACTCCTTTGGAAGCCAAAAGATCCAGGGTTTCCTGCGGGAAATCTTCTCCGACCACCGAAACAATTCGCTGGTCCTTTATAAAGTTTGATGCAGACAGTGCAATAAACGTTCCTGCTCCACCTACAATTTTATCTGTTTTTCCGAATGGTGTTTCGATCGCATCAAAAGCCACACTTCCAACTGTCAATAGACTCATTTTCTCAATTTATTTGGGCAAATGTACACAATAATTTAGGTTTAAGTTGCTCGTTATCTATTAACTATTTATGAGAAATAGCTGTGTGCCGGATTTACTTGTTTTAAAATTCAATTCTCAAATCAGTTATTTTGTTTTTATTTTAACATTTTTTAATTCTTCGATTTTTCGGTACATTTATTGTTTGATAGCTTTTCGAATTAAACCAGCGGTTATGAAAAAACATCTTACATTCTTTGGATTATTCGCTCTTGCAGCACTAGGAACACTTCATGCTCAGGAAAAGTCGAATTTTGGCACAGATTTTCAATCTATCAGAAAAGATATGGTTGCCTGGGACCAGGTTCGCGGAGAATGGCTTGCATCTTCGATGGAAGCGATGGCGAATAAAAGACCAACACCGGATCGCAATTTTCCGGAAGAATACACCCCTGCAGAAATGTTTAGCGCCATGCCGGAAGCTACACAAAACAAAATCCGCTCGCAAATTCAGCGATCGAGTACCAATACCGATAGTGTTTCGCGAAACCAATGGAATCGTTTGAACAGTTTCACCAACCGAACTCCGGACTGTAAACCAGTGATGGGAAGAACTTATGGTGATCCGCATTTAAAGTCTTTTGACGGAGCTACTTACTCCTTCCAGACTGTAGGTGAATTTACACTGGCTAAATCCGGAAGCGGAAACGTAAATATCCAGGTTCGCCAGCGCCCACAATCTGATGACTTTTCTTTGAACACAGCCGTAGCAATGAATGTTGGCGGTGACCGTGTTTGTTTTTATGCCAACGAAAAACCGGATGGAAACAACACGACTCCACTTCGTATTGAAGGAGAGCCTGTTTATATCGACGGCGCAAATTACTACCTGGAACATGGAGGAACAATCAGTGCTTCCGGAAATAACAATTACGTAGTAACCTGGCCAACAGGAGAACGTGTAAAACTAGATGGTTCCAGAACAGGAAACATGGGATTCTATAACATTGCCGTTGAAATTTATCCTTGTTCTGACAACTATGAAGGGATTCTTGGAAATGCGAATGGAAGAAGCTCGGATGATTTTGATGTTCGTGGAGGCTCAATGACTGCTTCCCGCTGGAACATGGGCGTATTCGGTTCTTCCAACCAAAACGACCAGGTACTGGAAAAAGAATACCTGGCATTCCTGGCAAAGGATTTCGCCATGCAATACCGCATTGTGCAAGAAGAATCATTATTTGATTACGGATTCAACCAAAGTACGCTTGCCTTTACTGATTTATCTTTCCCGCGGGTGCACCGTACATTGGGAGATTTGAGTCAGGACGACCGCAGAAGAGCTCAAAGAGAATGTGAACGCAGAGGATTTTCGGGCTCGGATTTAAGCGCTTGTATGTATGACAATGGATTCTTACGCATTGAACCAACTCCAAAACCAACTATTCCGAACAGAACAACCGGAAGACAATTGGATCCGGTAAGAACTCCGACACCAAACGTGAATCCCGGTCAAAAACCGTTCAGAGAGCGTTATCCGGACCCCGGAGTGAGACAAGCTGATTCCAAAGTTACACCTACAAGGACTATCCGTGAGGTTCAACCGATGGGTCAGAATCCGGAAGGAGGAAGCGGAGTGAAACCGGTTAGTTCAGAGTCTATTAACAGAGAACGGACAACTAACAGAGAAGTGACTACACCGGTTTCTCAAAATCCGGAAACGATTAATTCCGATGGAGGAACAAGAACGACAAGACCTGTTTATAACAGTGGCGAAAATACAAAGCCTGTTAAAGTAGAAAACACCAATACTCAATCGGGATCAGTATCTCATCCTCTACCTGGTTCTTCCTCGAATCCGGAATCTGTAAAACCTGTTAAGGTTGAAAGTACGATCACTAAACAACCTGAAGTGATCAGACAGCCTGAAATTACACGACCTGTAGTTACCAGACCAGTTATTACCCAACCCGTTAGAACGGAACCAAAATATACACCGCCGCCAAGCAATCCTGTGTCGACGCCGGTACAACGCCCGGTAACTACACCGGTCTCGACACCAAGTTCAACACCTTCGAAAACGATTTCAACACCGGTTAGAAGAGGTGGTTAGTTCAAAAGGAGTCTTCGGACTCCTTTTTTTTGCTTGTATTCTCTCAGGAATTGAAACAAATTAAAAATTGAACGTTAATTACTATTTGAGGTACTGTTGTTTAATCAGTAGGTTTCGATGTAAATTTGATTTATGAAGTGGAAGAAGAGGTTGGTGAAGACGCTAAAATGGTTTTTTGCAACTGTTCTGTCACTCATTTTACTGATCTCTATCCTGTTGTACGTTTTCAAGGACGACATTATTGACTATGCTGTTTCGGAAATCAACAAAACACTGAAGACCAAAGTCACAGTAGATAAAATAGATCTCACTTTCTGGAGCACCTTCCCCAATTTAAGCCTCGATTTCAACAACGTATTTATCCAGGATGCTTTACCGAATTCAACCCGTCGCGATACACTTTTGTATACGCAACAAATCCGTCTCAAGTTCAATCCGATGGATATCTGGAACGAAAATTACAATGTAAAGAAAATTGTGATCGAACCGGGAACCATTCAGCTCAAAGTCAACGAAAAGGGAGAAGTCAATTACGATATTTTCAAAGAATCCGAATCAGGCGAAAAGACCAATTTCAAACTCAAGCTCGAATCAATCCGGGCCAGCGGTTTGCGGTTTTCCTATCTGAACAAGATCAATGAAAGCAGCTACAAAGCCAACGTTCAGAATATTCATTTAGCCGGAAACTTTACGCAGGATAAATTCGACATTGCGACGGAGGCCCATTTTTACGTACAGCGTATTCAGCACGGTCTGGTTCCCTTCATTATCAATCAGCAGGCATCTACTGAGGTGAATATTCACATTGATCAGATCAGGGAAACATTCAATATTCCGGACGGAGAATTATTGCTTTCGGGAATTCCCTTCGATTTCGATTTAAGTATCGATACCACAGAAGTGAAGCTCCTGCTCGATGCTGATAAAATTCCATTGGCGGATTTGGCAAATAAACTGGCGATCAAAGAAGTGAAAACCGTTTCCGAATTGAAAGGTTCCGGAACGGCATCTTTTCATTTGTCGCTTCAAAATGCAACCAGAAGAGATTCTTATCCGAAAGTAGACTGCAAGTTCTCCATTGATAACGGAAAACTGACCGAACCTACGAAAGGATTAACACTGAGAGACATTGATCTGAAAGGATATTACTCCACGATGAAGGGAAAGGGCAAAGAAGAACTGGAGATCCGGAATGTTGCTTTTCAAACCATCAGCGGTCCTTTTTCCGGGAATTTGTCCGTGCGGCAATTCTCAAAACCAAGTTACCGTGGTTCGGCAAAAGGGTCTGTTGACCTGGAGGTCATTCACGGTTTGTTCCGGATTCCGAAAATCGAAGAACTTACCGGGCGGGTAAAAGTGAATACCAGTTTTCATCTCGAAACGGTGTTTGAGAACAATCGACCGACGATTGAAATTGTGGACGGGAGCGGAAATGCCTTATTGGACAATGTAGATTTCCGTTTGCAAAATGATTCCAGAAAGTTCTACGACATCTACGGAAACCTGATTTTGAACCGCAGTGAAGCCGTTCTCGAAGAACTCAAAGTTCATTTGGGGGAATCGGATCTGGAACTGAACGGAAGTTTTAACTACATCGATCAATTCCTGCAGGACAAACACACATTGGATGTTTCTGTCATCGCCGAAAGCCAGAAGATCAACCTCAAAGATTTCACCAATACCATTGCCGGAGATCCGAAGACCAACCTGGACGTTCGTGAATGGATGCTTCCTACAATGATCAATGGAAATGTCAAACTGAACGTGGACGCCATTCACATAGATCACCACACATTTTCCCAGATCAATGGCGAAATGACGGTTGGAAACAGAAGCATCGTTATTCAAAAACTGCATGGAATTACTGCTAACGCCACAGTGCGCGGAAGTTTGGCAGTCGTCGAATCTTCACCGGAATATTTTCAGCTGGCGACCAACCTGAGTTCGAAAGACATTTATTTCAAACCGATTTTCCGGGAATGGAATAATTTCGATCAGGAGGTGATCAAAGAAGACAATATCAGCGGGCGCGCGGAAGCAATCCTGGATTTAAAAGCTCCGTTTGATTTGAATTATGGGATTTTGAAAGATGAAATCGAAGCTCAGATTCAATTGAAAGTCATAGGCGGTCAGTTGAAAAATGTGCAGACATTCACCGCACTGACTAAAGATCTGAAAACAACCAAAACGAAAATGATTCTGAAAGCACGCGAAATTGATGCGCTTCAGGATAAACTCAACAATATTCAGTTCGAAACGCTGGAAAATACGATCTTCATTAAAAAGAGCGCGATCATTATCCCGAAGATGGAAATCAAATCCAATGCCCTCAATATTTCAGTCGACGGAAAACATAAGTTCAACAACGACATTGATTACAAATTTGCCTTCCGTTTCCGCGAACTGAAACAACAAAAAGACGAATCGGAATTCGGCATCGTGGAAGACGACGGAACCGGAATTAAAATCTTTGTACGGATGTACGGAAACCTGTCAGATCCGGTTATCGAATGGGACAAAACTTCCCGGAAAGAGGAAGCAAAACAAAACCGCGAAGAAGCAAAAAAAGAAGCAATCTCCATCTTGAAATCAGAATTGGGCTTGTTTAAGAAAGACACAACCATCAAAAAATACCTGCCTCCAAAAAAGGAACATGAAGTATTGGAAATTCAATTCGGGAAGGAAGAAAACGTAAATCCGTTCGAAGAGAAAAAGAAGATCGAAAAGGAGAAAAAAGGATTGAAAAAGTTCGGTGAAAAGCTCAAGGAAAAAAACAAGACCGAGGAGAAAGAGGAATTTACGGTGGAATAGTACGAATTACTTAATTCATTTATTTCATTTGGAATTAGGAATTAAGAATTATGTGTATTATTATCTAACCAAAACACGATCAGATGACCGGAATTCAGTCTTTTGTTGATATGCTTTTTATTGGAGTTATTGCGTTATTTCCGGTGGTAAATCCAATCGGATCAGCTTTTATTGTAAACCCGTTTTTATCTAATTTACCTCAGGCGGAAAAGCGAAAAGCTGTCACCAAAATCACCCTTTACGCTTTCACTTTATGCACCATTGCATTTTTTGCAGGCCATTGGATTCTGGAATTATTTGGAATTACGATTCCCATTGTTCAGCTTGCCGGAGGGATCATGATCTGTAAAATTGGCTGGGATTTGCTTTCTCCGGGCAAAAAAGACGAAAAAGTTTCCAATGAAACAGATTTGAATGAACATTCGAGCTATAGCGATGTGAAGGATAATTTGTTTTATCCGATTACCTTTCCTATCACAACCGGAGCCGGTTCGTTGTCTGTTCTTTTTACA
Organism: Fluviicola sp.; assembly: GCF_030151805.1. Taxonomy (GTDB): domain Bacteria; phylum Bacteroidota; class Bacteroidia; order Flavobacteriales_D; family Crocinitomicaceae; genus Fluviicola. The sequence continues at coordinate 350 of NZ_JASLCN010000421.1, read as the reverse complement.
TTAAGCGCACACAGTGCCGATAAGCAATTCAATGTGTACCTCATCAATACCGCTGCAATCCTGCTGGCGATCATTCTGATGTGTCTGCTCATTTACTTTTTCTTCTTAAACACCAAAAAAATCATCCGGGTCATTGGCCCCGACGGAGAAAAAATCCTCAATCGCATTATTGCCTTTTTGATTTTTTGTGTCGGATTGCAAATTGCCGTTACGGGGATTAAGTCGTTGATTTGAGTTAGGGATTTGTGAAATTGAACCTGATTTGTTTTTTCCTCCCCCTTTATCCCCCTCCAAAGGGGGAAAGCAAAAATTTCCCTTTAAAGATTAAAACTTACTTCGAAAATTTAAAA
>NZ_JASLCN010000400.1 GCF_030151805.1 Fluviicola sp. | reverse complement strand
TTTTGACGGATAGCGGCGGTTACCAGGTGTATTCCCTTGCGAAAAGCAGAAAGATTACGGAAGAAGGTGTGCGTTTTCAATCGCACCACGACGGAAGTTATCATTTCTTTTCTCCGGAAAGAGCCATTGACATTCAACGCACGATCGGTGCTGATATCATCATGGCTTTTGATGAATGTACGCCGTATCCGTGTGATTATAATTATGCGAAGCGTTCGATGCACATGACACATCGCTGGTTGAAACGTTGTATTACTCAAATGGATTCTACGGAACCGAAATACGGATATTCACAGGCTTTGTTTCCAATTGTTCAGGGAAGTGTTTACCCGGATTTACGTAAGGAATCGGCTGAATTTATTGCTTCTCAGAATGCGGTGGGAAATGCAATCGGTGGTTTGTCGGTGGGTGAGCCGGATGAAGACATGTACAGCATGACGGATTTGGTTTGTTCAATCTTGCCTGCAGATAAACCGCGTTATTTGATGGGGGTGGGAACTCCGGTGAACATTCTTGAAGGAATTGCTTTGGGAGTTGATATGTTCGACTGTGTGATGCCTTCACGCAATGCGCGACACGGAATGTTGTTTACTTCCGAAGGAACGATTAATATTAAAAATCATAAATGGAGAATGGATTATTCTCCGTTGGATCCGAATGGCACGGCTTATGTAGATCAGGTTTACACCAAAGCGTATTTACACCATTTGATCAAGGCAAAAGAAAATCTGGCGATTCAAATTGCGACCATTCACAATTTAGCGTTTTACCTGGCGTTGGTTAAAGAGGCCCGCAAGCGCATTTTGGATGGAACTTTCAGAACCTGGAAGGACGAACAAGTGAAAAAACTGGGAAGAAGAATTTAATGCTCAAGATTTTAGATCGATATATCATCCGGAAGTTTCTATCAACATTCTTTTTTATGTTGGGAGTGATCATGCTTTTGGCAATGGTTTTCGATATCGCTTCGCGCTTGCCTGAGTTTATCAGCAATCAGGCGCCGATAAAAGCAATTATTTTCGACTACTATTTCAATTTCCTGCTTTATTACGGGAATACGTTTTCTTCGATGATCATTTTCATCTCGGTGATCTGGTTTACAGCTAAAATGGCCCAGGAATCGGAGATTATACCGATGCTGAACAGCGGAAGACCGTTTATACGGATTATTCGTCCGTATATGATTGCGGCCACAATCCTGATGTTGATGTCTTTGGTGTTGAATCACTTTGTGCTGCCGCGTGCAAACAGGGTGCGACTGGATTTTGAGGAGTCATTTTACCGTGACCGTTTGGTAGTTGAAAATTACCATGCTGAATTTCCGGGAAATGAATTGGTGCATTATGCAAGTTACAATTCCCAGGAATCAATCATCAACGACTTCGTTATTGAACGTTATGATAACAAAAACCGGTTGATCCATTTCCTGAAAGCCCGTACAGCTACGGTTGATTCCGCAAAGCCAAATTATTGGCATTTGACGGATGTGTTTGAACGAAAAGTCACCTACCTGGATACCTTGAAGCTCAATCTGAAGATTCAATCCAAAGGAATTGATCAAAAAATTCAATTATCGGAGGTACATAAAAAAGACACGATTCTGCCATATAAAATAGAAGACATGGCAATCCGTGATAATATTGCCGAAGCGATGACTTATACGGAATTGAAGCAGTTTATCCGAAAAGAGAAGGAAAAAGGGAATGCGAGTGTGCCGACCTTTGAGATCGAGCTTTACCAGCGAACAAGTTATCCTTTTGCGACTTATATCCTGACTTTGATCGGGGTGAGTGTGTCGAGCAGAAAGAAGCGGGGAGGAATCGGAGTGAATATTGCTATCGGCTTGCTGTTTGTGTTTATTTACATTTTCGCGATGAAAGTAACGACCGTTGCTGCTACAACAGTTGGTTTTCCGCCTGTTGCCGCCGTTTGGATTCCGAATGTGATTTTCGGTATTTTAGCCATTTTCTTGTATCGAATTGCACCAAAGTGATGAGGTTAATCTGCTTGTTTTTATTTTTAGCTTGCGGTGTTGGTGTAAATGCACAAATTGTAAATATTGAAAACCGCCGGATCTACGAAGACACTTCAGGTTGGAGCGGATCACTCGATGCCGGAATGTCGGTTACTCAAAACTCGTCAGATGTATTGTATTCCGGGAATTTCAGACCAAGAGCGCAATACAAAACCAGGAAGAATCATTTCCTGATCATTTCAGACCTGAACTACACAGCATCCAATAAAACGACCTATGCGAATTCAGGAATGGCTCATTTCCGCTATGCCAGACGGATTAAAAACAGTCCGTGGAAATGGGAGGGCTACACGCAAATTCAATACAACCAGTTGTTGAATCAACGCGTCCGATACCTGATCGGAACCGGCCCGCGCTGGAAATTCATCGATACCAATAACATCCGGTTCTTTGTGGGAACATCCACTTTCTGGGAATACGAAGAATTGACAGAAGATGGAATTATCAATAACAATTTCAGGTGGAGTAATTATTTGAGCTGGTTTATCCGTACCAAAGGTGGTTTTAGTTTTTCTGCGACCACTTATTACCAGCCACGGTGGGACAAATTCAAGGATTTTCGTTTCTCCGGACAGTATCAACTTGCGCAGGCAATCACCAAACGCCTGGATATGCGTATTGAGTTTAACATGTTTTATGATAGTGCTCCTCCTGTAAATGTCCGGAAGACCGTTTTTAGCTCATCTGCCGGATTTAGGGTCAGATTGGGAGAATAAACGGCTTTCATTTTCAAACATCTCAACCTGTTTTCATTCTTTTTTAACAAATTTTGGTTCGCTTTCTGACTTTTTTCTGATTAAATTGAAACAATTAGAAACGAAAAATTGTTAGTTATGAAGAAGGTAATGTTTGGAACTTTAGCAATTGTTTTGCTGGGTTTAACATCGTGTAAGAAGGATTATAACTGTGAATGTACTTACCAGGATACCGGTAATACGACGATCACAGAAAACAAAACAATTAAGAATTCTACTTTGGACGATGCGAAGAAAACTTGTGATGGTTATGAAACCACGGGAGCTGTTACAAGAACGTGTACACTCCTGTAAAAGGGTAAGTATTTTAAAACAAACTGGCTAAAGGCTGTCGCAAGACGGCCTTTTTATTTTTGAACCACAATAGATACATAGGGCACATAGTGTTAAATCACAGCGCAATACTGTTTCTAACTTTTGCTGATCATAAATAACGGGAACAGTCATCTCAGTCTTGAAGGAAATATTTCGATTCATCAATTCAATCTTCATACATTCGTGATTAATACTTTCCAGCAAGCCTGGCCCTGGTTAATGGTGTACTTCTATAGCAGCACCAATGATATCATAAGTCAGTTAATTCAAGTAAGATTCCGTCATAACGATAAGAATAATGGTGTGTATATTTAATATAGCCTTTGTCCTGGAGTTTAGGTGATTTTTTAAGTCCGCAGATTAGATCACCTATATTTTAGGACACAGCATATAATAAAAAACAATTAACATACTATCTATGTGCCCTATGTATCTATGTGGTTTATTGTTTATCAGAACTCGTCGAGGTGATTGTGTGAAACGTCTTTTTTCTTCGTGAGCAGAAACAAGATCAGGGCAGCCAGCATACAGAAGAAGAATCCGCCGCCAGATACCAGGGTCATGATTCGGTAATTGCCGTCGCCGATATTGTCGAAGAGTTTGTTTCCGATATAAAAGGACAAAAAGCCAAAGGCCGATAAAGCCAGGCCACTGAATGTTGCCATGAATCTTTGTGGAGAAAATTGCAGAATGAAACTCAGTAAAGTGGGGAACAATAGGATTTCACCAATGAAGTTCAGCGCAATAAAAGACGTCATGAAAGCCGGATTGTCTGTCTGGCTGTTTGTCATCGTCATGATGGCTGCGAAAATAGAAATGATTGCTGCCCCGAAACCGATTACAACTTTCAGTAATGGCGAGAACTTGAATCGATTCCAGATAATTCCGAAAATGAGGTAGCCCACAAGCGGAATCAATGTTGGAATCAAAGCCACCAAACGATCTACGCTTCCGGATCGAAAGCCGCTGTAATTGAAATTATCCATTGAGCGGGTCAATAACTGTCTGAAAAGCCAGTAAAGGAAAAGTCCGAATATGGACAGGAAAATAGTTTCGTTTATCCGATTACTTCCGGTATCTGAAATTTCAGAATGGAACTCTGAATCCGGGTTTGTTTTTTTGATGAGGAAACTCAATCCAGCAATGATGAGTAAGCAAATGATGCAGGAGGTGAATCCGCGTTCGAAAGTGGTGGAAAGCCCCAGGTAGAAGAACGCAAGAGGAGCCAAAAAGGAACCGAGGTTAATGGCGAAGAAATTAAAGTTTAATGCGCCGTCCATTTTATGTTTTCGCCCGGAATAAAGCATTCCAACCGATTTCATGATGGCGGGAGAAAAGAGTGATTGTCCTACCAGGAAAACAAACATTCCCAGGTAAAATAAACCTAATTGCTTTTGCATAAAAAGAACAATTCCCAAAATCTGAAGACCGCAACTCACAATGATGGATATTTTGGTTCCAAAAAGAAAATCAACCATTAGTCCTCCGAAAACTCTGGCGAAAAGCAGTGCTGACGAGAAGGTCAGGAGTAATTGTGTTGCATCGTCTCCATATAAATTCATGGCTTCACTGATCAGGTAGCTGTAAGTGAAGGTTTGTAATCCGTAATAGGTGAATCGCTCTAAAAAAAGCATGCTGTTGAGCACGCTTGATTGTTCCAGGAAGTAGTGTTTATTAGCTGACATAGTTACTATTATTGCTTGTTTTTCTAATAAAATGGCGGAATTTATAGTGTTTTTCGGTTTTAATATATTTCTTCAAAAGTTCAATTCCCGATAGCTATTGGGATCAAAAGTTCAAAATGAATTTTAAACTTTTTGACCTTTTTAATCTTACTTAATCCACATCAATTTTTCACGTTCTACTTTCAGGCGCATAAATCCGAATACAACTGTCAGTAAATGGCCTTTAATTTCTTCCACTGTTCCGCTTTGTTTGGTTTCGATCATTTTAACGGTCGAACCGACGACGATTTTGTCGCGTTGATAAATATCCTCTTCCGGTTTGTGTGTTTTGCGTTTTTTCGCAACCGGTTTCTGAGGTTTTTGCTGCATCAGTTCCACCTTCCGTTTCGCTTCTTCGATTTTCGATTTTTCAACCATCAGGTATTTGCGCACATCTTCCAGAAGTGGATTATTCGCATCTTTTTTGCGGGTTTTGGTTTGGTAGCGGTCGATGAATGATTTCATTTTCTTACCGGCATTGATGAACAGGTTGTTCTTTTCCGCCAAATCTTGCTGAGAGCGTAAGCGTTCGTCGATCCGTTTTTTCTTTTCGATGAATTCTTCGCGTGCTGTATTTGCCAGTTCCTGTGCTTCGATGTGTTCTTTATTCAGGCGCTGCAAATACATCTTCTCGCGATTCAGTTCGTTGAGCAAATGATCCATCTTCACCCGGTTCTGATCCAGTTTTCCCTTGGCTTGTTCAATCAAATCAAGTGGAATTCCGTTCATTTGAGCTACCTCGAAAGTAAACGAACTTCCCGGCTGTCCGATCGAGAAACGGTAAAGCGGTTCCAATGTTTCGGTATTGAAAAGCATACAGCCGTTTACGGCATTGGTAAGTCTGTCTGCTTTTAGTTTGATATTCGCATAGTGCGTGGTAATGACTCCATATGACTTGCGATTGTATAATTCCTCGAAGAAAACTTCTGCCAAAGCACCACCCAATTCCGGATCGGATCCTGTTCCGAATTCATCCAGGAGCAACAAGGTTCGTTTGTTGGCAATTTTCAGAAAGTACTTCATGCGTTTCAAACGATAGGAATAAGTACTCAATTCGTTTTCGATTGATTGATTATCCCCGATGTCGGTGAGCACCTGCTGAAAGAAACAGAATTTACTGTTTTCGTGTACCGGAATCAATAAACCTGCCTGTAACATAATCTGCAGCAATCCGATTGTTTTCAGTGTGATGGATTTTCCTCCGGCATTCGGACCGGAAATTACCAGCATGCGGCTATTCGGATCCAGAATCAAACTTTGAGGAAGCGTTACTTTCCCCAATGATTTATTGGTTTTCCATAGAATCGGGTGAAATGCGTCAATTAATTCAATTCGCGTATTTCGCACAATTCCAGGTAAATTTGCGTTTAAGTCGAGAGCCAGTTTGGTTTTGGCATTGATAAAATCAAATTCTGTCAGTAAACTTTGATATGCTTCAATCAAAGGAAGCTGATGCGCAATATCACGCGTCAATTCCTGTAAAATCCGGAAAATTTCCTTGCGTTCATCATCCAGCGACATTTCCAGTTCGTTGTTCAGGGGAATATTGATCGCAGGTTCGATAAAAGTCAGACTCCCGGTTTTGGAAGAGCCAACAACCATCCCGCCGATTTTTCGCTTGTGACTGGATTGCACTGTCAGAACTCTCCGCTCGTTGATAAATGCTTCTTTGGTATCACCCAATAAACCTTCTTTCAAATAGCGCCGCATTTCCTTATCAAAATTGCGGTTGATCTGATTGCGCAGTTTGGCAATTTGTTGCCGGATCACAAACAGTTCCGGAGAAGCATCGTCCTTAATTTGTCCTCTTCGGTCGAATACTTTTTCGATGGCTTCGATCAGTTCCCGTGTAAAATAAACCTGGTTCAGAAGTGCAAACAGGTTTGGAAAATCCTGGGAGCGCTTGTCAAAAAAATGAATGATGTGATTTGCCAGTTCGGAAGCTCTTGTAATCCGGACAAAGCCTTCCTGTTGTAAAACGGCATTCCGGATCGGGAGTAATTTGATTTCTGCCAGCAACTCTTCAAAATCGAGGGCAGGGAAGGATTCGCCTTCTACCCGAATGCGTTTGAATTCATTGAGACGAAGCAGTTCGAATTCAATGGCGTCAAAGTCATTGTTTGGAACAAGCTCTTCCAATCTCTTTTTTGCTGTATCACCAATGCTGAATGCAGCCAGCCATTCTCTGATCTGATTGAATTCCAGGTCATGAAGTGTTTGCTGATCAAATCCTTTCATACTGTAAAAATAGTGGCAATTTGGAAGTTGACAAGAGGAAGTGGTGCATATTTGATTGAATCGGATTTTTATCCGCTGAAATTGTTCCAGGGTTTATAACCCTGGAAGGGTGGTTAACTTTTTTTTGCTTATATTATATATTAAATGTACGCATCAAACATTTTCCTACTTTTACTTTCAAATTGTATATATGAAACTTCTTTCTTTTAACGTAAACGGAATCCGTGCCATTGCAGGAAAATCATTTATTACCGATATGCAGCAAGCTGATGCAGATGTGATCTGCCTTCAGGAAACAAAGGCTACAGTTGAACAGGTGAAAGAAACAGTTGCTCCTTTGGGCTACCCGTTTGTGTACGCAAACGAAGCCGGAAGAAAAGGATATTCGGGTACGGCTATCATTTCAAAAACAGAACCGGTTTCGGTGGTTTATGATATGGGAGTTGCACATCACGACGAAGAAGGAAGAGTTATTTGTGCGGAATACGATCAGTTTTACCTGATCACGGTTTATGTTCCGAATTCCGGAAGTGAATTGCTGCGTCTTCCTTACCGCAAAACCTGGGATTCGGATTTCTTGGCTTATCTGAAAGGACTGGAAGCAAAAAAGCCGGTGATTGTTTGCGGAGATTTCAATGTGGCTCACAAAGCCATTGATTTGGCTCGTCCGAAAGAGAATTACAACAAATCTGCCGGATTCATGCAGGAAGAAATTGACGGAATGGATGCTTTTGTTGGAAGCGGCCTGGTGGATTCCTGGAGAGTTTTGAACGGAGATGAGGTGAAATATAGCTGGTGGAGCTACCGTGCAGGAGCAAGAGGGAAGAACATCGGCTGGAGAATTGATTACTTTTTGGTGTCGGAAAGTTTTATTCCGAAGCTTAAAGCAGCGACTATTCACAACGAAATCATGGGATCGGATCATTGTCCGGTTGGATTGGAATTGAGTTTATAAAGAAAACATGAGTTGGGGCGCGATGCATCGTGTCCCCGATATAGAAAATCCTCAAAATGAAAGCGATTTTTTCAAAATGAAATAAATCCCATTTTTTTGGCATAAACCCTATTTTCAGAAACTCCTTCTGAAAGCGTTGCTGCGCCTGCTGTTTAAGTTTTTTTGGGAACCTGAAAACCCAATGGGGGCATGGATTTGGGCTCTGGTAGTTTCAAATACAAACTATCAATCATGAAAAAATTAACAATCGCGCTTTTAGCAAGCTGTTTAATATTCGGGATGAATTTGAATGCACAGGAAGACTACAGAGAAAATTTGAAATTCGGGATCAAAGCGGGTGCTAACTACTCTAATGTCTGGGATGAAAAACAGGAGGATTTTGAAGCAAA
>NZ_JASLCN010000388.1 GCF_030151805.1 Fluviicola sp. | reverse complement strand
GATCCGATCATGGAAGAGGCCGTTGAAAGACAGCCGTTTGCATCCGTTACTGAAACAACATATTGTCCGGGAGCAAGATTGCTCGTCATTGATTGTGTGGATCCGCTGCTCCAATAAATCGAGTAGGGAGCCTGGCCTGAAGTAATTGCAACGGAAGCTGTTCCGGTACTTTGATTGCAATCGGAAGAAGTGCTTGTGACGTTCAGATCCGGGGTTTGATTGATTGTAAATGACAATGCGCCGGAACTGGTACAACCGTATTGATTGGTTTTGGTATAATTCATGACCGTTGCCGAAGCTGCCGGGTAAGAAGGGTAAAAGATGTTGTTCAGAATTCCCGTTCCGCTCCAGGTTCCTCCCGCCGGTGTGGCCCAGGAAACCAGGTTAATCGGTTCTGTATTCTTACAAACCGCAGTAATCGTATTGGTGAAAGCAAGATCCGGTTTCGGGTAAATCGTAACGGGAATCAATTTTGTTCCGCAAGAGATTCCGTTATCAAATAATTCAACTTGCAGATCAACAATCATCGGTGAGCTGATATCGTTGGTGTTCCCGATAGTTATGGAGAATTGAAGACTTCCGGATCCTGAAATGCTGAGCGCTGAATTGGGAATAATGGAAACATTCTGAGAAATACAGGTCATCGTTAAACCCTGCTGACTGAAATTCGGATCGAGGCAGTAAACAGCATTGTTTGCAGGATTATTGAGCACAGATGATTCACACATGGTAAAAAGACTGTGGTCCTCAATATTTGCCAGTTGATTGTATTCTTTTACATAAAACTTCCCACCGTCTACATAGGCAATCACATAGATTCCATTGTAAACCTGTGTTTCCAGGGATGTTGCTGTTGAAGGAGCCAGTGTGCTTCCGGAAGAAATCGTTGAAACAGTTGGACTTGTTACGTTGGTTATTTTCACGTAGAAACAAGACGTTGCATTTTTGTAGAATACATATGCATCGCTGCTATAAGTATCGAATTCAAAATCACTGATGCTGCTTCCTGTGCTCAAAACAAGCTCCGTATTCAGGGCAGCATTGGAGAGCGTGTTGAATTTTAAGGGATTATTGGAGGCTGTAGAGGCCCAGATAAATACATATGCCGACAAATCTGTGTTTCTTTCGATCTGCATTTTGGAAATGTTATCGGCCAACAAACCGGCTTCAAAGGTATAGTTCTGAGAATAAATGCCCGAAGTTCCGGAAGCATCCAAATGAATATTGCTTGTGACACCGGTTTGCCCGTGAATTACAGCAGCGTTATTATCATCCACATACGAACTTAGTTTTCCGGAAGAAGCGGAAAGCAGGGCATAGGAACTTGCTGTGCCATGAAGCGCCTGAGTGGACATGTTGATCGTTATCACCCGGTTGTAAGTAGGAGAAGCGGTGACTGGATTTTTAAAGGTCAAGAACCATTTTCCGAGTGATGTTCCCTGCAAAGAGTAATCAGAGCTGTGATCCAGCTGATTGTAGTTTGCTCCGAGACCGGTCATTTGACTCGTCCAGTTTCCCCCATCGAATTTATAAACTTCAAGTGCCTGGGTTGTTCCCTGGTAGAATGTTTTGGCTGTGAAAACCGGGTAAACTTCATCCAGGATGATCAGTTTCAAATCGAAGACATTGGCGTCTCCGATTCCGGCATTTCCAATGAGTTCCCAACTATTGTTTCCGGCGTTCCATCTGGCAACCGAAACTTTTTTGGAATGATCGGTATCAATATAAGCAGCATAGAGTTTACCTCCGGGAGTAATTTCAACATCGACTTCAGTGGCATTTGCAATTCCGGCAGGGTTTCCGATGGAATTCCAATCCTGTGAAAATGAAAAAAGGGAAATAAAGGTGACGCAAAGGAAGAGAACCTTCTTCATGTAAATTAGCTATTTGTTGTAGTTTTTAAAAGGGCGATAAAATTACTCAAATATCAGGACACAATGAACGAAAAAGATAGTCAACAATGGATTCTTAAAATGGATACATCAAATTACTGAATCCTTTTAGTAGCGGGTTTTGGAAAGAAGAATCTATGAATGTTATTTTAAGGTTTTTATTTTCAGGAGTTTATAGAGAGGCTTTGTCAAACAGAAAAATGTCGGAAATTAAAAAAGGCTGACCGGGAAGATCAACCTTTTTTTGATTTTTTATGACTTGCCCCTGATTTCTTTAGTGTTCAATTACAAAACGCTTCAATGTTTTGGCACCTTGTGATTGTAATTCGAGGTTGTACATTCCTGCAGCCAGTTTTCCACATTCCATTTTAGTTTGTCCCGGAGCAAGAGTCCAAACAGAAATCACTCTTCCCATCTGATCGAGCACAGTTGCTTTGATCCATTGATTGGAGGAGTTCTCCACATTCAGGAAGCTGCTTGCAGGATTCGGATAAATGGTTACTGCCTGATCAATCAATTCGGACAAGGAATTCGGTTGCCCGGTTGAAAGCCGGTTGTCTCTGTTGGAACGGGTTGTATTGAAATCCTGTGCCATTTTCGTACTTGAGCAGGTACTTGGGGCATCAACGGTTACTACGTAAAACAAACCATCGGTAGAAGTCGGTTGATCGGTATAGGTAAACAAGTTATTCGGCATCGTTGCAACGGTTGTCCAACCGTCTGCATTCGTGTGTCTTTTCAGGACGAAGTTCGAATAGTTGAACCCTTCATAACTGTCCCAGAACAAGTTAATATCAGCTCCCAAACCCTGACTGATGACCAAATGAATGGTTTTATGATGCAGACTCAGGGAAGATTCCGTTCCGCAGTCGTCCACAGAAGCAATTTTGTATCTCCAGGAACGCACATTCGGGGAAGCTACCAAATCATTAAAAATGGATTCATCGGTATAATTTACAGCTCCTACAAGCTGGTAAAGTCCTGCTTGTGACGTTTCACGGTAAATGTTGAAATGATCGATTCCGTTTGTAATTGGTTTTTCCCAAACAACCAGGTTGGTATTGGTCGTGGAATCAACAGTAACCAAACAAATCTGTACCGGATCGGGAAGGGTAGAACCAACTGTTCCGCCCAAAACGGTGATACATCCGGAAGCTCCTGTTACGGAAACGGAATACGTTCCCGGTGCAAGATTGGAAATGTTTTGAGTGCTTGCGCCGTTTGTCCAAAGATAACTTTGTGGGTTCCCGGAAATAACGCCGAGTTGAATTTCTCCGTCATTGGAACAGGAAGAAGCGATAATGGTATCAATGGCTAAAGTTGGTCCGGAATTATTTGAAACCAAAGCGCTGCCGGTAAAAGTACAATTGTTTGCGTCTGTGATCGTACAGAAATAAATTCCTGCACCGATGTTGGTCAGCGTCGTATTGTTGACATTCAGGTTCGTTCCCTGTGCATTGGTCCAGGTATAATTGAAAGGACTTGTTCCACCGTTGAAAGAAGCTGTTGCCTGTCCGTTTGTTGCGGAACAAGCGGGTTGGGTAATGGTCATCTGATTCAGCATAATCTGTTGTGGTTCCTGAACCACGTAAGTCGCGGTGGAAACACACCCCAATGCATCGGTAATGGTTAATTCGTAAGGACCTCCGGTACAGTTTGAAAGATCTTCGGTTGTTGCACCGCTCGACCAGGAATAAACCAATGGAGCTGCGCCACCGGTAGTTGTTACGTTAACGGATCCGTTGCCTGAACCATAACAGGAAGCTCCGGTTGAAACCCCTGTTTGAGAAAGTCCGTTTGACCCGATCATGGAAGTAGCAGTTGAAAGACACCCGTTTGCATCCGTTACGGAAACAACGTATTGTCCCGGAGCTAAATTACTGGTGCTTGATTGTGTTGATCCGGAGCTCCAGTAAATCAGATAAGGAGCCTGACCGCTGGTAATCGCTACGGAAGCAGACCCTGTATTTTGATTGCAATCGGATGAGGTCGTAGTTACGTTCAGATTCGGAGTTTGATTGATCGTAAACGGCAATGTTCCGGAACTGGTACAACCATATTGATTGGTTTTGGTGTAATTCATTATTACACTTGAACCGGTTGGGTAGGATGGATAAAAGGTATTGTTCAGAATTCCCGTTCCGCTCCAGGTTCCACCGTTTGGTGTTGCCCAGGAATTCAGATTGATCGGATCGGCATTTTTACAAACAGCATTGATGGTGTTTGTAAAGTTAATGTTGGGTTTCGGATTGACCGTAATGGAAATTAAAGTTGTTCCGCAAGAGACTCCGTTGTCGAATAATTCAAACTGCAGGTCTACGATGGTCGGAGAACTCACGTCATTGGTGTTACTGATATTCAATGAAAAATTCAGTGTTCCGGCACCTGCAACGGAAATTGCAGAATTCGGAATCACAGAAACGTTTTGAGAAACGCAAGTCATGGTTAAACCCTGCTGACTGAAATTCGGATCCAAACAGGAGATGGAATTACTCGCCGAATTATTGAAAACGGATGATTCACACATGGTGAAAAGATCGTAATCCTCGATATTAGCCAGTTGATTGTATTCCTTTACGTAGAACTTTCCGCCATCTACATATGCAATAACGTATACGTTGTTGTATACTTCTGTTTTCAAAGAGCTTGCTGTTGCAGGAGCCAGGGTAACTCCGGAAGATATTGCGGGCGGTATGGAAGGCGATGACACATTCGTTACTTTTTGGAAAAAGCAGGTGGAAGCTGTTTTGTAGAATACATACGCATCGTTGAAGTACGTATCGAAATCAAAATCCGTCACATTGCTTCCCGTACTGATATTGACCTGTGTTCCGAATGCTGTTCCGTTGAAAGAACGGAATTTTAACGGATAAGCAGAATAGGGAACCGACCAGACAGAACTGTAAGCCGTTGCACCGTTATTCTTTTCGATCAGCATTTTGGAAGCGCCGTCCATATTGTCTAAGGTATAGTTGGAATAGGCAGCGCCGTTGGTGGAAACATCCAAAGGAATGTAGTCAGACATATCTGCTTCTCCGTGAATCACATAAGCATTGTTTCCGTCGATATACGAACTGACTTCACCTGCAAAACTGGTTTGTTCCAGGTTCGGGCTTGTTCCGCCGTAAAGCGTTTGTGTAGTCATATTGACCGTGATCAAAGCGTCTTGCGGGGAATATCCTGTGGATTGCGGATCTATGTTGAAGAAAGTGAGAAACAGCTGATTGGAAGCATTGCCGCGCAGTGAATAATCGTAAGAATGCTCGATGTGATTGTAGCCTCCCGACCCGATTGCCTGACTCATCCAGGTTGTTCCGTTGAATTTATATATCTCCAGGAATTCATACGTTGTCTGATAGAAGGTTTTTGCAGCTACAACCGGAGTTGTTTCACCAAGTACAACCAGTTCGAGGTCGAATACATTGGCATCTCCGATTCCCGCATTTCCTACCAATTGCCAGGAATTGTTGCCTGCATTCCATTTGCGTACGGTAATCTTATTGGAATTTGACGCATCAATGTATGCGGCATACAAATTTCCGTTGGGCGTTACCTCTATGTCAACTTCTGTTGCATTGGCAATTCCGGTTGAACTTCCGATGTAATTCCAGCCTTGAGAGAAGGAAAACAAAGGAGTCAGCGCAATGAAGGAGAAAAGTAGTTTTTTCATCATAAGTAACTCAATGTTAGAAAGAAGTAGCAAAGGTATGTAAATATCATTCCGTGTTTGGAACAGAATAGTGGCTTGCAGTTTTGCTTGAGTACTTTTGATACTTGTATAAATAGTTGGTAAAAAAGGAGTGGCAAAAAGCCCCTCCGTGTTATTTAATGTATGCAGTGTACGAAAATGGAGGTAATTTTAATTACGAATTATGAAGGGTAGATGAGGCTGAAGGAGTTAGAGGCAAGATGTTGATAGTTAGTGTGTTGGGATGCAAATGGAGGGATGAACTTCTTTTTTTACAGTCGTTTTTACACAACTGTAACGTGTTTTGATTTTAGGATTCCAAGGTCTCATTTCTTCCTGATTCCAGGAAACGAGGTCGAAGAGGGGTTGAAAACGGCTGAAACGCCCTAAAAGCGCATGTTAAATCTATAACATTTTAATACTGTATCCATACTTAACCCATACTCTACCTATGCTCTATCCGTACTTGAC
>NZ_JASLCN010000357.1 GCF_030151805.1 Fluviicola sp. | reverse complement strand
GTACAACAATCCGCAATCAATTCCCCGTGCATCCGGAGAATCTTTGTGAGCGATTTCGTAATTGGTTTTTGCCAATCGGCCGTGATTTTTCAAATCAGTTAAAACTCCTTTGTTTTCGATTTCTACCAATCCAATGATGATCGGGTTCTCTGTCAGATTCATCGTAATGGCTTCTACCAAATGATCCAATTTGACGTGATATCTCTCAGAAGTCCATTTCAATTTCCCGGCAGGAAGGAATTCTTCGTCAATCACATTCGGATCGTCAATGGTATCAAACAAATTCTCTACGTTGTAAGAAACAATTGCACGTTTGTGAAATGTCTTCAGCGAATTTTTGGATTCTTTTTGTCCGTAAACTCCAACCGAAGAAATGAACAATGCGAATGAGAAGAAAAGGATCTTTTTCATGAAACTCTATGTGTTTTTAATATTCTAAATTGAATTGGTCTAGTTCTAGCAAACATGAAGCCAATAAATCAATACTTGCCTGAATGTCTTCTTTGTGTGCCATTTCTATCACCTGGTGTAAATGTCTGGTCGGAATGGAAACTGCTCCTGCAATGGATCCACCTGGTGACATGCGTTGAATTCCTGCTGTATCTGTTCCGCCAGCAGTCAGAATTTCTGGCTGCCATTTAATTTGATTGCGGTCTGCAACCTGTTTCATATAGCGAACCATTCTCGGATCACAAATCGTTGAAGCATCCATAATTTTAATGGCTGTTCCTTCACCCAATTTGGTAATCTGTTCATGCGCTGCAGCTCCCGGCAAATCGAAGGCAATGGTTGTATCCAAACCAAATCCGAAATATGGTTTGATATTCAAACTCGCCACATTTGCTCCGCGGATTCCTACTTCTTCCTGAACGGTGAAAACCATGTAAACATCATTCGGAAGTTCTTTTCCTTTTAACACCTTCAACACTTCAATAGCGATGAATACTGCCAAGCGGTTATCCAGTGATTTGCAATTGAAACAGTCGCCCATTTCGATGAATTCCCGTTCTCTTGTAATTGCATCACCGATCGAAACAAGTTCTTTTACTTTTTCAGCAGGCAAACCCGTATCTACAAAATAATCGGAAAGTTTCGCCACTTTGTTCCGCTCATCCTGGGTCATCACATGAATTGGTTTCGAAGCCATTACTCCGATGACATCTTCTTTTCCATGGATAATCACCCGTTGAGCTGTCAACGTTTTCGGATCGAATCCGCCCAAAGTTGTGAAACGAATAAATCCTTTATCATCAATATGTGTCACCATGAATCCGATTTCATCCATATGCGCTCCAACCATCACGGATTGGTCAGACTTTCCTCTTCGGATAGCGTATACGTTCCCCATGTTGTCTACTTCGATCTCATCACAAAGCGACTCAATTTCACGCAGAACAACTTTTCTTACACGGTCTTCATGTCCCGGAGCACCAGGCGTTTTACATATTTCTGCTAAGAGTTTTTTATTCATTTGAAGGATTTTGCTTCAAAAGTAATAGAAATCTGAGTGCTTGTCCACATTCTTCGATGTTAAAGAATCGGGAAGCGAATGTTAAATCTCTCCTTATTCAGTGAAAATATCCGGTCATTTGCTCCCTTTCAAACGAAAATTACTATGCATGCTTGCTAATTCGATTACGTTAAATGAGCGATCAAAACCCACATATAAAAACTCCGTTTCAACTTGAATACCAGCTATCATAGACAGATACAAGCCTTATCCTCAGATGAGTAATCCGTCGTACAGTATCCGATCTATGTTAAAATCAGCACCTATTAAATAAAACAATTAAATTTGTTCTATTAACCCGATTCTAAGAGAATCTTAAAACTCAAACTATGAAGAGAATTTTACTTAGTTTATCTCTGCTAACACTCACTTTACAAGCCAACTCACAAACTCAGATTGGAAATAGCAACTTTGAAGCCTGGGACAATGTTGGGCAAGATGAAGTTGAGCCTACAAACTGGAATAGCTTTATGAATGCTACGACTACTTTTTGGACGAGTCTTGCTAAAGCAAAACAGCTTGATCGTACTACAGACATAAGACCAGGAAGTACCGGTACATATTCAGTTAAAATATATTCCAGAAGCGTTGCAGGTGTTGTGGCTAATGGAAATATTACTTTAGGGAAAATTAATGCAGGGTCTATTACGGCAACTGATCCAGCCAATTATAATTCCACGATTACAGGAGATAATGACTATTCCGAAAGTTTTAATGATACACCGGATTCCATTGTTGTATGGGTAAAGTACATTCCCGCGAATATTTCTGCCGGGCATCAGGCACGAATAAGTTCTATGATTCATACGAATGTTGGTTTTAAAGACCCGAATGATACATTAAGTACAACTACACTAAAGGCAAAGGCTACGTCAGCTATATCTTATACAGGTGGAAACTGGCAAAGAATTGCTCTCAAATTTACAGATGTAAACGCATCTTTGACTTCTTCTTACATCCTTGTTACTTTTGCGACCAATAAAACTCCTGGTGGAGGAAGTGCAAATGATCAATTATTCATTGATGATCTGCAATTGGTTTATATCCCTAAAGCAAGCTTTACAGCTAGCGGAGCATCTGTTTGTGAAGGTGGTTCTTTGAATTTCACAAACACTTCTACAAACTATCCTGCAACTTACTCCTGGAATTTCGGAGATGGTACTGCTGCCGTTACTACTGCAAACGCAAGCCATACATTTGCTACTGCCGGTACATATAACGTTGTTTTAACAGCTACAAATCAGTGGGGATCTAAGGCATCCAGTCCGTTTGTTGTAACAGTAAATAACCAATTAGATGCAACATTCAGCTACAGCAATGCGACTTATTGTTCCAATGCAGGGAATCAAACTCCAACAGTTGTTGATGCAGGAACATTTACAGCAACACCTGCAGGTTTATCTATCAATTCTACAACCGGAGTTGTTGATTTGGCAGCAAGTACAACAGGAACTTATACGGTTACAAACACCGCTTCAGGTGCATGTCCTGACACAAAGACAACAAGTATTACAATCAATCCTGCTGCAAACTCTTCATTTAATTACCCATCTAACACGATTTGTATCTCTGACGGTGATCAAACACCAACAACGGCTGAAGCTGGAACATTCAGTTCTTCTCCGGCTGGTTTAGCGTTTGTTAGTACAACAACAGGAGTAATTGATGTCAGTAATAGTACTGCAGGAACGTATACGATTACGCATTCCGTAGCAGGAACTTGTCCTTCTACAACAAACGTTAACGTAACGCTTACATCTACACCGGATGCATCATTTACGTATGCTCAGGGAGCTTATTGTGCTGACGCTACTGATCCTGCACCGGTTTTCGGAACAGGAGCAAGTGGTGGAGTGTTCTCTGCATCACCAAGTGGATTGAGTATTAATTCTAATTCCGGGTTGATCGATTTGTCCGCATCTACCGCAGGAACATATACTGTTACAAATGATATCGCTGCTGTTGGAACTTGTGCCGCATCTTCGGAAGTATTCACGGTGGTGGTAAATGCATTGCCAAATGTAACTTTAGCTGCACTTACTGATGTGTGTATCTACCACAATGCTTTCACGTTGACAGGTGGAGCACCCGCTGGAGGAACTTATTCAGGAACAGGAGTTACTGCTGGTTCATTCGACCCGGCAACAGCAGGATTGGGAACAAAGACCATTACTTACTCTTACACAGATCCAAACAACTGTTCCAACACAGCAACAAATACCATTTTGGTTGATGATTGTTTAGGGTTGGAGGACAACAAACTTTCAGCTGTTGCTGTTTATCCGAACCCAACGGATGGAAAATTGACTTTGTCTGGTCTTTCTGAGGAAACAGCATTTAAAGTGATCTCTGTTTCAGGACAAGTAGTAGTGAATGGAAAAGTTTCAAGCACTGCTGATACAGTTGATTTGTCTGCATTTGAAAACGGTATTTATGTTCTTCAATTAACTCAGGGACAAGCGATTCAAACAATTCGCATTATTAAGAAATAATAATTTCATACCTTTGTCGTGCAACCACCATTCTTAATCAGGATGGTGGTTCACTTTTTAATACTGCATTTATGAAATACTTGCTATCCATCTTATTACTGACAACTTCTTCTTTCTTATTTGCTCAAAC
>NZ_JASLCN010000356.1 GCF_030151805.1 Fluviicola sp. | reverse complement strand
CTTATGTTCATCCGAATTCAATTAAAATTCTTCCGTTTTTCGGATTGACCTATCCTATTTTCATCTGCCTGGCATTGGTTCTGATGATTTACTGGGCTTTTGCACGGTCCAAATGGTTTTTCTACATTCTTGTCGCTATTTTGTTTGGTGGAAGTCTGCATTTCAGAACCCTGTCTATTCGCTTTTCAGACCCGAAACCCGAAACGGAAGTCGCTTCCTGGAATATCATGAGCTACAATGTGCGTTTGTTCGATGTGTATAATTCTTCTACAGAAGCGAGAAACAAATCAAGAGACAGTATTGTAAGCTACATTCAGCGTGTTGATCCGGATGTTGTTTGTTTCCAGGAATTTTTCCACCAGGACAAACCCTCCGCTTTTTCCACGAGAGATACGCTGATCGAATTGATGGGTTATAAATATTATCATGAGCGGTATTCGCACCGCATCCGAAACAGGCAGAATTTCGGGATTTGCATGCTGTCCAAATATCCGATCATTGCCAAGGGAGACGTGATGTTTGAAAACTTCAAAACGACGGATAACTATTGCATTTTTGCCGATGTTGTAAAAGGCCAGGACACGATTCGTTTTTACGACATTCATTTGCAATCCATCAAACTGCAACAGCAGGATTATGAATTATTCGGAGAGAAAAACAAACAGGCCGGAAGTAAATCTTCTACGCTGCGTTTATTAATCGACAAATTGCGCATTGCTTATCCTGCAAGAGCTGAACAGGCTGAACGCGTAGTGGAACACATGAAAACATCTCCTTATCCGGTTGTTGTCTGCGGTGATTTCAACGACACACCGATGTCTTATGTTTACAACCAGTTCAATACCAGCTTAGTGGATTCTTATCGTGAAACTTCTACCGGAATCGGTGTAACGTATGTTGGTCGCGTTCCTGCCGGAAGAATTGACTACATTTTCCATTCCGGAGATTTGGGAGCTTATGATTTTGAAATTCAAAAAGTTGCATTTTCGGATCACCGGGCTATTCATTGTAAGATTTACAAAAAGCCGCTTTAATTCAAAAAAACGCCTTGTTTTTTTATCTGCAATTGGATAATTAATCTATTTTTAATTCATCATACATGTTCGTTTAAGTAAATCTGATTTCTCATCATGTGATTGAAGGATGAATAGTAAACTAAAACTTAACTCATTGAATAAAACCATGAAGACGCTTTTACCTTGTATTTTATCTTTTCTATTTTTTGTAAGTGCCTGCTCTGAAACAGAAAAAGCAGAAGAATTGCAGAATAAGAAGGAACCTTCTGTTGTGGGAAGCTGGGAATTAATCAAACGCCGGGATGCCAACAACCAGGAAAAAAGCTTTAAAGGCTCTCCTGCCAATATTATCGTTAGCATTGAGAAAACAGGCTATTTTCATATTTACGACACCTTGAAAAATGAAAAATGGCTGAGCGGAGGAGATCTGCATTCGATTCAAACCAGACGAATCGGACAATGGACTTACAAAGATTCAACCTTGAATTTCATGTACCAGGATAAAGACAGTTCTTATCCGGAAAACATTGTCATTACAAAACTCACGGAAAATGAAATGGTTATGAAAAGAAACAAGAATAAATTCACGACCTTCAGCTATTTCAAGCGCAACAGCTAAAAAACAAACCCACGCAGCGCCCGTCAATTAAGCCGGGAATTTCTGAACGTCTCAGAAGGCACGATTTGGTTCGCTGTTTTTCTTTGTAATCTGCCGTTTGCGTCATGCAAAACCTGTAAAGGTGCAGCCCGCCATTGAAAAATCAAGACTCCCCGTTCGCAAAAAAATGTTAGACGTCAACAATCTCACTGCATGGGTGTGTCCGTCTGTGACGGACTGCCATTTTCACCACCGTATTTAACGGGCGAATGACTCAATAAAGATAAGAAAAAAACACTTTTCAGCACCTATGATCAGGCCGGAATGTGCAAAAAACGAATTCTTTTTTTTGAGGGTTACCTTCAACTCCGTTCAGCCTACCTTCAAAAGTGTTCAATTAATCTTATTTTTATGGGAAAATTGTTAAAATGAAAAAGATCGGAATTATTGGATGTGGAAATTTAGGCTTATCGTTGTTGAAAGGATTTCGGAAACAATACCCCGATGCGCACTTATTCGGTACAAGAAGAAATATCTCTGCATTAGCCCATTTAAATGACGATCTGACACATTTTACATCAAACAACGAGGAAGTAATTGCCCAATGTGATTACCTGATCATTGCTTTGAAACCTTATACGATTCTTTCATTTTTATCCGGGAATAAACACCTGTTTGATTCCAAAAGACATACGATTATCAGTGTCGCAACCGGAATCACTTTAACTGAAATCAGGGATGCGCTGGTTGTTGAAGATCTTTCGCTTTATCGAGGAATGCCGAATACTGCAGCTGATGTTCAGGAAAGCATGACTGCTCTGAGCGGATTGAATGATCCTTTAAACAGAAAGGATCAGGTCAGTGAATTGTTCAATGCCATCGGAGAAATTGTGTGGATTGACGAACAATTGATGGAATCGGCAACTATTCTGGGAGCTTGTGGAATTGCATACGTTCTTCGTTTTATCCGCGCCATGATTCAGGGTGGAATTGAAGTTGGATTTGATGCCAAAACGGCAAATAAGATTGTGAATCAAACGGTGAAAGGTGCAGCACAACTGTTGATTCAGAATGGTTTACATCCGGAAGAAGAAATTGATAAAGTGACCACTCCGAAGGGTTGTACGATTGTTGGATTGAATGAAATGGAACACAGCGGATTCAGTTCGGCTTTGATTAAAGGAATTGTGACGAGTTATCAGAAGATTGAGCGTTAATCCGTTCTATTTTCATCCGGACGTAATATTGCGGAATTGCGTTTTTTGGAACCGAGATTATCCGGATAAATCTATACGGATTTTATCTCTTTTCTTTGAACACGAAAAATCGCCATCTCTTTTGTGGCTTGAGAAATCAAACGCATTCCTGTTTTTCTTCTCTGACAAAACTTTAGTGAATTTACCCCAATTGAATGCTTCACCCCGGACGTAATATTGCGGAATTGCGCCTTAGTCGTTTATAATCTTGTACCTTTGCCGTATGA
>NZ_JASLCN010000298.1 GCF_030151805.1 Fluviicola sp. | reverse complement strand
TTTTGATACGACCAAACGTAAGTTACAAATGACCAAAATCATTTCATTGGGACAAAATTTCCCGGATGCTTTCCAGACCTTCCGTGAAACCGGTGTGTTGAACTTTGATCTGACGAACCGTTTATTCGATTATGACTTTCCGGGCCATTACTTGCGTTTAGTAAATGGAGTGAAAGTTTCCGTGATTGGTTTGATACCTGTTTACGATAACATCAAAGCAACCTTAACCGCCGGAACAACCTCTTACACGGTAATCGAATCAAACAATACCTTCCAACGAATTCCTATCAGAAGAATGGAATCTGATCAGGTGGCACTAACCGGTGCTTCCCGTGCCACAGGTATATTCGAATTACAACCCATGCAGAATGAATTCCTCAATCCATTTGAAGGAATGGGAATTGAATCACGTTGGGAGTTTAAAATGCCACGTTTCTCCAATCGTATGGATTTCAGCCAGATTGCAGATGTGGTAATAGAAATGGAGTATACTGCATTGGATAGTTTCCAATACCGCTTCCAGGTGTTACAAGATATCGACAACACGCTTGGATTCAGCAGAGGGTTCTCATTCAAGAATGACTTCCCGGATCAATGGTATGAATTGGCTCAAGCTCAGGAAGGAAATGATGTTTTCTCCGCTGAAATAGAACTGAAACAGGAGATGTTCCCTAATGGAGTGGATAATATTCGCTTGGATGGATCTAATCTTTTGTTACACTTTGTACGTAAAGATGGGTTTACAGATGAGATCTCCGTTGCAGATTTCAGTTTGGTAACTCCAAATGTCAATTCCCAACCAATGGATGGGATAACTGTAAACGGAACCTTTAGTGCCAATGCACTATCTAGTGCATTGAATACTCAAAGCCCGGCTACACCTTTTGTGAAATTGCGTTTGGCTTTTGCCAATAATACTCCACTGAATCGAGAGTTGTTTAGCCGGGAAAATGTGACGGATATTTTGTTATTGGTGAGTTGTAAAGCTGATTTGCCCACTTATCCATTGTAATATTTTAAATTAAGGATCAAAAAAGAAATCATATGAAAAAATTAAAGATGATCACATTGGTGATGACAATGTTGTTCTTGGGAATGTCAAATGTGGATGCACAAGATAAATCTACAGTAATAATTTCGGCGAAAACTTATACTACCGGATCAAAATATGAAATTCAAATTATAAAACCGGATTATGAAGTAGAGAACAAACTATTAAAAGGTAAAGAAGAAGATTTCTTTGTATCCGTAAAAAAGGAAGTGGATTATTGGTTGGAAAAGGGTTACAAGTTGATGGAGATGACTGCTAACTCACTGGCAACGAATCATGAAAGAGTATTGATAATCTTAATAAAGGAGTAATAAAAGACCCGTACAGGATAAAATAACCACTAAACACATTACACCATGTCAAACACCAAAGGTACTTCAGCAATCGTAGCTCCCTCGGGCGGGGGAGCTCAAAGCGGCTTGGGAGAAAAATTCTCTCCTGATCTATTTACCGGAACTGGAAATTTCAGTGTTCCCATTGCTGTTCCTGCCGGCAGGAATGGCATGCAGCCAAATTTATCGTTAGGATATAGTACCGGAAATGGAAATGGTGTCTTTGGAATGGGTTGGGCATTGGGTATTCCAGGTGTCACAAGGAAAACAAGTAAAGGGATTCCTATCTATGATGATAGTAAAGATGTCTTCATCCTGTCGGGGGCGGAGGATCTGGTTCCTGTGAAAAAGGAAAAAGAAACCGTTGAAGAAGAAGGAACTTCAATTAGTTGGGAACGTACATTTTATCGCCCCCGAACAGAGGGGTTGTTTGCACGGATCGTTCATCATAAAAAGAGCAATGGACAGAACTATTGGGAAGTAAGAAGCAAAGATGGTTTGATCACTTATTACGGAAGTCCGGATATTCCCTTCAATGAAACTTCATTTGTAATCGCGAATCCTGAAAATCGAAATGCCATTTTTGGATGGACATTAAGTAAAACCGTCGATCCTTTTGGAAATGAAGTTGTTTATGAATACGAACGGGAACTACTCATTTCCGATAGCAAAGCACAACCGCATAGCTCCGACCAGTTATACCTTTCTTCCATCAAATACAATCAATATTTTGACGGAGACGAGAAAAAACACCTCTGTGAAGTCCGTTTTGTATACGAAGAGCGCCCGGATTCTTTTTCGGTTTACAGGCAAGGTTTTGAGATTCGTACCACCAAGCGCTGTAAAGCCGTTTCGACTTACACCCATGCTGATGAAACCCGTAAGGTGAAAACTTATCATTTTAATTATTTGGAAGACTTACCATTAAACGGCGTTTCCTTATTGAAAGATGTAAGTGTGGAAGGGCACAAAGGAGAGGAAAGTGAATGGATGCCACCATTGGAGTTCGGTTATTCGACTTTCAAACCTTCTATTCGCGGATTGGATGAGATCAAAGGACCTATTCCTTCTCTTTCATTGGCCCAACCAGGCTATGAATTGGCGGATGTAACCGGAAACGGACTTCCGGATTTGCTGCAAATGGATGGAACAGGATCGCGGTATTGGCCTAATAAAGGAAAGGGTGTTTTTGCTTCTCCTAAAACAATCCCGGTTTCTCCTTCCATCCAATTGGGAAATGCAGGTGTTCAGTTAATTGATGCCAACGGAGACGGACGAAGTGATTTATTGGTGGTTAATGGCACTCAGGCCGGTTACTTTTCCGGAAGTTTCAATGATGTGTGGGATAAAAAGAATTACCGTTCTTATTCCAAAAAACCGTCTTTCAGTTTAGCAGATCCCGAAGTTCAATTCATGGACTTGGATGGTGATGGTATTACGGATGTATTGCGCAACGGGGCCAAATTTGAATGCTTCCTGAACAATCCTGAAAAAGGTTTTGACCAATTGCGTCTTGCAGACAAAACCTTTGCCAATTTTAGTTTTGCAGACTCGCGAATCCGTTTTGCAGACATGACTGGCGACGGTTTGCAAGATATTGTGCTGATTTCTTCCGGAAGAGTGCAGTACTGGCCAAATCTGGGATACGGACGCTTCGGTCAACTGGTAAATATGACGAATGCGCCACGCTTTCCGGAGCAGTTTAATCCGA
This sequence comes from Fluviicola sp., assembly GCF_030151805.1. GTDB lineage: Bacteria > Bacteroidota > Bacteroidia > Flavobacteriales_D > Crocinitomicaceae > Fluviicola. The sequence goes on along the minus strand of NZ_JASLCN010000298.1, from coordinate 2,617 downwards.
AGCAAATCCTATTAGGAGATTTGGATGGTGGCGGTCAGGCAGATATTGCTTTTGTAGAGAATAACCGGGTTACACTGTATGTAAATCAAAGTGGAAATGGATTTTCAGAAGGAGTCATAATTATGGGAACTCCGGCTGTACACCAGGTAGAAAGTTTGCGTCTAGCTGATATTATGGGAACAGGACAAGCCGGGATAGTATGGAGTCAGATCGTAACAACCGGAACAAAAGGACGCATGTTTTTCCTGGATTTTACCGCAGGAAATAAACCATACTTATTGGAAGAAATGAATAATAACATGGGAAGTGTTACCCGTGTGGAATATGGTTCTTCGATCGAACACTTCCTGCGTGATGATCAAGATCCGCTAACACGTTGGAAAACACAATTACCATTTCCGGTACAAGTAGTAAACAGAACAGAAGTTCACGACTTGCTCTCGGGTGGGAAATTGATAACCGAGTATTCCTATCACAATGGTTATTGGGACGGAGCAGAACGAGAATTCAGAGGCTTTGCCCAGGTTGACTCCCGGGATACCGAATCATATGAACGTTTTACTGCTTCTTCATCAGAAGAAACAGATAGTAACTTAAACAGTCCCGGAAACCTGACAGCCGAATATTATTCTCCGCCGGTAGAAACCAAAAGCTGGTTTCATTTGGGGCCGGTTGGCCCGGACTATACGCGCTGGGAAGAATTGGATTTTTTGTATCAATATTGGCAGGGAGATATTAATGTTCTCCAACGAACCATTGAGACTAAAAACCTATTGAGTTCTTTGCCGAGAAAAGCTAGACGAGATGCCATACGGACATTGAGAGGAACTTTATTGAGATCCGAACTCTATGGTCGCGACGGATCGACCCTAGAAAACATTCCATACACCATTACAGAAAGTTTGATGGGAATTCGGACAGAATTCGATCCGACGACTTCAGTCCTGCAATCCGGAGAAATGTATGTGTTTTTCCCTTTCAGTCTGGCAGGAAGGACCAGCCAATATGAAAGAGGAAACGATCCGATGCACCAATTTACCTTCACGAAAGATTACGATGCTTATGGAAATCCGGGAGGACAATTAAATGCGGGACTTCCACGCGGAGCAACTCCACTTGGAGGCGGAAATGAAGACTATCTAGGTACTTACGGCATCAGCGAGTTCATTTATAAAGACATTCCAAACGGTCAATACATGGCCAACCGGGTAAAAAAGTCGACTTCATACGACGCCACCAAACCTGCTACGAACCTGAATGTTTTTGCGTACAAAGATTTTGTTTTCAGCAGTAATACACTTCCAGTCATTGGCTGCTCCCTGAATTTTTATGACGGAGAAGCCTTTGAAGGTTTGCCTTACGGGCAAATCGGAAATTACGGCTTACCTGTGAGAAGTGAATCATTGGTATTAACAGATGAGATCATAGAATCTGCTTATGGAGCTGAGACTCCTGAATGCTTTAAAGATAATCCGGATTGGAGTAGTTCAAACGGTTACCCCGCTGCGTTTGAAGGATTATTGCAAAATGGGGATGAAAGATTGGGGTATAAAGACCAAAGATCCGGATTTCCAAACCATGAAGTGGGCTGGTATACAGAAAGCGAACGTGCCAAATATGATTGGCAGGATAGTGGAATAGAGCGTCCTGTTGGATTAGTTTTGGAAATTAAAAACGTTTTTGATAATCGCTCAACCATTGAATATGATTCGTATCACTTTCTTCCAATAAACACAAAACAATGGCTGAATTCGACCGATTATCTGGATACAATAGCAGAATATGATTATCGGGTACTTCAAGTGAATAAAATAGAGGATCAGAATAATAATAGTTCAGTTTTTGATTTTTCACCTCTTGGGTTTCTTAAAGCTATAGCTTTAATTGGTAAAGGTACTGAAGGTGACTACAAGAGTAATTCAGGGGATTTTTATCAGCGTTATGTTCCTTCGTTACAAATGGAATATGACTTTTTTTCTTTTAGAAATGATGCCAATCCCATTTGGGTAAGAACAACTACAAGAGAAGAACACTATCAACAAAATCCGGATAGTGCTACTATCGTTAAAGTAGAATATAGTGATGGCTTCGGTCGTCTATTACAAACTCGTTCTCAGGCAGAAGACGTGATTTTTGGAAATCAGACCTTCGGAAGTTCTGGGCTGTCAGTAGACCAAAATGTAGTAAATTCCCCAGCTGTAGGAGTTGAATGGGATGAAAACGCACCCTTAAATGTCGTTGTAAGTGGTTGGGGTATTTACAATAATAAAGGAAAATTGATTGAACAATATGAACCATTTTTTGATAAAGGCTTCGATTATAGCCTTCCTCAACTAAGTGCTATTGGAGGAATAATGAATCCTCAGTTAGGGGTGAAGATGAGGATATTTTACGATGTAATGGAACGAGTCGTTCGAACAGTAAATCCTGACAATAGTGAGCAACGAGTTATATTCGGAATTCCTAATTCCCTGAATACACCGGATGATTTTATCCCAACATCTTGGGAAAACTATGTATATGATTCAAATGACTTGGCAACTTTGACAAATTCTGTTAATAATCCAGTACCAGAAAGCCATTGGTATACACCTGTTAGTAACTTAGTGGATGCGCT
>NZ_JASLCN010000294.1 GCF_030151805.1 Fluviicola sp. | reverse complement strand
TACGATTTAAATATGAAATGAATGACAATCATAATCAATGGGAACTACGGTTAAATCAATTTTTTACACGGTTAAATCGCATCGCTTTAAGCATCCAGTTCGGGAGGAATGCTCCCGGTTTTTTATTTTTAAGATGGATATACCAACCCAACTTTTTCATTACCGGAACTTTATGGGTTTCAACGAATTCGATCCATGTTCCGTCCGGATCTTCAATGTAGCTGAATCTTCCGCCTGCTTCACCCATGTCAAAGGTTTTTCCGGAATCGACAGTGAAAGGGAAACCAAGTTTCTCACATTCCTGCTGCAAATCGTCCATTCCCTGAACATCAAAACACAGGTGAATAAAACCCCAGTCGCCCCAGAAGCGATTTTTAAAAATGGATTTCGCATCTGTTCGTTCAACTGCCTGAACCAATTCAATTTGTGTAGGGCCGAGCAATTTTGCGAAAGGACCTTTTCTGTCTTCCGAATGTTGAAGCAAAACGCGTCTTACTTTCTGATTTCCGTTCGGAACCTGGTTGAAAGCATCAAACGTGTCCGTTATGTCATAAACAATTTTGTCGTATCCTAAAATGGTTTGATATAATGGTAAAGCTTTTTCAATGGAACCCACACCAATCATTGAACCGGCAACACCACCTGTTTTTCCTTCGAATTTAGTATCCATGAACCATCCGGAACCTTCCACGATATCGAATAAATTTCCGTTCGGATCTTCAACCAGGAAGTGGAAACTTCCATTTGGCAATTGTTGTGGTTCGGACAATACTTTCGCTCCTTTTTTTGTCAGGAATGCATGTGTAGCTTTGACGTCTCTGGATTTGATGCGGCATGCATACAACCCGAAATCACCTAAAATAATTGGTTCTGTGCTCTTTTCCGTTGGACGGGAAGTGAACTGCCAGATTTCAAATCCACCGCCGCTTTCCATAGAAAGTGCTAAAGTTGCTGTTCTGGAGTGAATAACACCTCCGGTATATCGTGTCATCAAAGGTGCTTCAGCAGCTTCTTCAAAAATTCTTACGTCTACACCAAAGTGTTCACGATACCAAAGCCAAATTGATTGCACATCGGGAACACCAATTCCCATTTGCTGTATACCACAGATGATTTTTGTCATTTTTTTGAATTTGATGCGAAGATACCAGTAATCTCGAAAGTTCAAATGTTCAATTTAGACATTTTAAACTTCCGGAACCTTTTGAACTTGTTCTAACGAAACGCCCGTTCGTGGAAAATGATGAATCCGTATGTGAACTGGAAAGCCAAAGGCGATTTTTGTTTTGGGAAGTAATTCAGCGAAGCGCGCAAAGGGCCAAGCGGGGAATGATAAATTGCCGAAAGTGATACAACCTGTGACTCTCCTTTGAATGGCTTGGAATAACCGAAGGTTCCGTCATCATTTTTGGTAATCGAAATGAAAGGCTGGTACCAATAACCGTCCGCCCGGATGTCGATGTTTTTGCGCAGCGAGAAAATAATGTTGACACCACCACCAATGTATTGTGGTGAACGGTAATCTGAGAAGAAATACGTTTGTAAATCGGGGAGTGGCTGAAAAGCATTCATATTCAGCAGGGTTGCCGTATAATTTTTCAGCAGGGAAAGATTGGTGATACTTGCCAGACCGTGAAGCCCGAATGAAAAGTACTTGGTACTCAATGGAAAACTTTGTACTTCTCCACGGATATTAAACCAGTGATGTCCGTTTCGATAATCGTATTTTTCCAGGGATGTTGATCCGGCAACACTGTGTTCTTTTGCTCCACTGTAAATTAACTTGACTTGTGCCAAAGTTCCCGATGATGCCCATTGTTTTCTGTTCAGGGAATTGTGTTCCAGTGTGACAATTAGGGAATTACCATACAATATCGTTTTGTCGGTAGTGTCTTTATTCGTGAAATCCGGAGATTGATAATAACGATCCTGTGTTTCGAAATGTCTGTAATCTAAGCTGAATTTTGAGTTGTTGAACAAGGGTAATTTCACTCCACCTCCAAGGTAGGCTTCATTCTGAACCAGGAATGAAGGTTTTTCGTCATCGAAGAAAGTGGTGAAACTTTTGAAATAATCCCAGCGGTTAATGACTCCGTAAACACTTGCCGAAATCGGGTAATAGGAGGGGAAATGCAAATCTACATTTGCTCTTCCGGAGTTGTAAAATTTCCCGAAATATCCACCGACCTGAATTGTACTGGCAAAACGATCCAGGCGCATGTAATTGAGTTGGATGAACCCGGTGTTGATTGCCCGTGTACTGACAATACCACCAATATCCAGTCGAAAGGGTTTTGATTCGGTTACTTTGATGTTCAGCGTGTAAGTGGAGTCCGGCTGAAGATCCAGTGTCGGATATAAATACTTGATCTGGGGAGTTGCGTAGGTTCTGAAATAACGACGCTTGAATCTCATCCCGGAAATGGTTTCCCCCTTGTTGTTCTTTAAGATGGATTTCCGTACATAGCTTTCGTCAAGTCCTTTTTTGTTGATGGTATTTACCTGGGAGATCACCAGCGAATTTATTTTTTCTTTGAAATGAGCGCGTCTTGTATTCAATTCCTCCGTTGAAATCCGGTGCTCCATGGCATTTTTAATGCTGTCTATCATTAAAATAGTGGCATCGTAACCTGCATCAATGGCTTCGTCAACATCTTCAAAATCAAAGGTGCTGATATTGGGTTTAGGCTCAATGATGATTCCTGATTCGCAGGGAATTTCAAACGCAGTATGCGAAACAAGCATGTTTGTAAGCTGACTGATCAGATCATCTTCTTTCGGAGCAGCGGCATTGTATGAAACATTACTTCCGATAATAAAGTCGGCCGGAAAACTATGATACATGACATCTGCCGGGAAATTGTTGTACAAACCACCGTCGAAATACAGAACGCCTTTGATTTTGATCGGATTCACATAAAACGGAAAGGTCATGGACGCTCTGACAGCTTCATTCAGATAACCGTTCGAAAAAACAACACTTTTTTTGGCAACTATATCACTGGCCACGCAACGAAAAGGAACGAAAAGACTGTCGAAATTATAGGAAGAAGAAGCTCCCGGAGCTCCGAACAAACGAAGCATTTCAAAATCGAGTAATTCAGGCCGGATAAAGTTTGTAGGGAGCGACTTGTTGAAAAGACTATCCAGTGAAAACGAAAAACTCATCCCCGAAGCATTTTCATTGTCCTCCCGTAGCAAAAATTCGTAGCGTTGTTCAATCTGGCCGTTAGTCATCAGCTGGAATTTATTGCTCAGCACGTAGTCTTCAATCTCTTGCGGAGAATAGCCGCTTGCGTACATCGCCCCGACAAGAGCTCCGGCAGAAGTTCCGGTAATATAATTGATAGGTATATTATTTTCTTCGAGTGCTTTGAGAACTCCAATATGAGCGAAACCGGATGCTCCTCCGCCACTTAACACAACACCAACTCCTTGAGCTTTAATGAAAAAGGGGAGTATGCTTAGGATTAATGTAAAAGTTATTTGCTTCGCTAAATGCATGAAAATCAAAATTAATTTTTTTTTACCTAAAAGAATAGTGTTTTCCCTTATTTCTGTCACTATTTAACCTGAGCTTCAGATGTGCCATCAGATTTCTTAAAAAAGACCAGTCTTTGTCCGGATTTGTAAAAATTCAATGCAGTAAACGGAGTTTTTGGAATCGTGTTGTGAAAAATCTGTTTTTGAACGCTGATCTGACAAGATTCTTGGTCTAAACTCAAGTTATTTAGAAAAGCTCTTAGCTTTTGTCTACTTTTGTGCTCTTATATCAATAATTGAATTCACTTTATGAAAATTGTACTCAAAACATTTTACGGCTTAGAAGATGTACTTGCGGAAGAACTGAATGAATTGGGATATTCCGATTGTACGAAACTCAATAGAGCAGTTCAGATAGAAGGTGAGTGGAAGGATGTTTACTTCCTGAACCTGCATATTCGCTGTGCTATTTCCGTTTTGGTTGAGTTGAGAAGATTCTCTGTGAAAACAGAAAAGGATCTGTATCATGAAGCGAAAAAAATCAATTGGTCTTCTCTTTTTGATGTGAAGAAAACATTTGCAGTAAAAGGAGCAGTAAATTCAACGATTTTCAATCACTCTCAGTTTCCGTTTTTGCTGATCAAAGATGCCATTGTGGATCATTTCAGGGATGTAAAGGGAGAACGCCCGGATATCAATGTAAAATCACCTCAGATCGTCATCGATTTGTATGTTCGGGAAAACGAAGGAGTTATCTCCGTAAATACGAGTGGTTTGCCGCTTTTCCAGCGTGGTTACAGACAATCTACAGGAGACGCTCCGTTGAATGAAGTGGTTGCTGCGGCTCTTTTGCGTATGACACAATGGGATAAGAAAACAACTTTGATCGACCCTTTTTGTGGTTCCGGAACTCTGTTGATCGAAGCAGCATTATTGGCTGCCGGAATTCCATCCAACATCGAAAGAAGCCACTATGCGTTTAAGAATATGTGGAATTTTGATGCGAAATTATGGGATGAAATTCATTCAAGTGCCAATAAAGTAGTGAAGGAATTACCTTGTACGCTAATTGGTGGTGATATCGATCCGCAAATGGTGATGAAAACCAAAAGAAATCTGAGAGGCTTTTCCTTTGGAAGATTTGTTGATGTACACAATGCATCGGTAGATGAGTTTCCGTTTCCGGAAGGACCGGCTGTTTTGATTTCAAATCCGCCTTACGGTGAGCGATTGGAAACGGATGTGGAAGATTTATATGGAAATTTGGGAAGTATTATGAAACACCGTTTGTTGGGTTATACTTGTTTCATTATCTCTTCCAGCGAAGCCGGATTCAAATACCTGGCCTTAAAACCGGATAAAAAGTACAAATTGTTCAACGGTGACCTGGAGTGTTCTTTCCGAAAGTATTCGATTTACGAAGGTTCGAAAAAAGGAACAGCAGAAGAAACTATTAAGGAGTAACAACAATACGCTCCGAAACCATTTTTTCGTTGTCAAAATACATCAGGCTGTAGATTCCAACCGGAAGATCAGAGATGATCAACGTTTTACTATTCTGTAAATCTGAGCGGTCGATGAATAATTCTCTTCCGGAAAGATCAATCAATTTGGAGTTTTGAAGTGCTTCGAATTCTCCGCTGATCTGGATTGTTCCCTTGGATGGATTCGGGAAAATCTGTAATTCATGGGTTTGTCTTGCTTTTACTGTTTTTACTTCCAGGTAGCGTGTCTGACCGTTCAGGTCGGTTTGCAGCAATCTGTAATAGCTGGTGGTTGAGAAAAACGGATCGGAATCGTACAGTTTGTATTTCAAAAGATTGGACGTGTTTCCGGCACCTTTCATGTAGCCCAATACGTCGAAATGAATTCCGTCTGCACTTCTTTCTACAGTGAAGTAGTCGCAGTTTTTTTCAGATTGAGTTGACCAGGAGCAAGCAACAGCATTTCCTTCCTGCTTGGCATCAAAAGAAACGAGTTCGACCGGTAGTGTACTCATGCAACTTACGCAGGTAGCTCCGCTTGAAGTTGTTGAATACGTAATGATTTCATCCGCCCTGTTTGCTGATCCGGATACGGTAATCGTTCCCGGTCCGGCTAGTGTATAGCTGTCATTTAAAGTTGCATTGCTGCTTCCTGTTTGAAAACCTTTTCCACCTCCGGAAATGTCTACTTTGAGTTTATCTCCGGAATCAGCGCCGGATGAAGTGCAGCCCCCGGTACGATTTCGCATGGTTGCAGTTATGGTGTAAGTACATCCTGCCGGAACGATAATATCTTCCGACATGGTTCTTTGTCCGCCGGTACAATCTCCGCCAACGGAAGGTGAGCAATTCGGTCCTCCCAAACTGGTTAAATTACATCCGCTTAAGCATCCGCATCCCGGGCCGGCTACTCCCAAAGTTCCATCCGGACATTGGGCTGAAGCAACATTTTTGCTTGAAAAAATAATGAAAAGAATTAGGGGCAGGCATTTAAGGAAAGTATGAATTTGTTTCATAGCGCCAGAGAATGAAGAGTTTGAGTTGTAACGGGGCAAAGTTATACTTCAATTTTAGCAGGCTGTTTATGAGTGGGTTATGCTTCGGATAAGTTTGAAATTCGACTAAATTGATTTTGTTTAAGTTTATTTAAACAAAATGTTATTTGAAGTTGAATTTATCCGCGGAATCAAATAATCCAGAGACAAGTTTTGAAACCAGAGAATTCGGATTACTTTTGTACCGCGATTCGGTTCCCGTTGTTTTCGGGATTAAAAGGGAATCCGGTGTAAATCCGGAACTGTTCCCGCAACTGTAAGAGTCCATATTTAATTCGAAATACCACTGTCCGTAAACTCAATATTCAAAGAGGGAAGGATGGGAAGGTGAATTGAAGGACTGAGTCAGGAGACCTGCCAATTTGCATGAACTGTAACTTTCGGTGAAAAAGTGAAGGAGCAAATTGTCAAGTCATTCATTGGCTGTGGCCGTTACTTTTTCATCGTTTTAATAAATACAACAAATGATGAAAAAAATCAAATTGGTACTTGGCTTTTTAATCTTAACCACTACACTACAAGCTCAAACAACATTTCGTTTAGAACTCATTGCGGAAGGAAATTTCGGAAGTACAAACGGGGATGTTTTTGTCCGAAACACAACGGTAAGCCCTGCAACGAACTCGACCGGATTGTATCAGTCTGCGAACAACACAAGTGGTTTTAACGTCCTGCAGGATTATGTGATTGCGGGAAACAAAGCGATTCTTGCTGAAAAACCTAACGGAGCTGGTAGAATCACGATTGTCAATTATCCTTCGATGACGGAAATCCACACATTTCCGAATGCCCCTCAGACTTTGGGAGTGGCAAGTGCTACAAAAGCTTATGCTTGTTATGCCCAGGGCGGAGTTGTTTCGTTGATTGACCTTCAGAACAATACTTTGACTCCGGTTACGGAGCCGAATAATGAAATCTCAACATACAGTAATCATATGCAATTTGCCGAAGGGTTCATGTATTTGGATCAGGGAGCTCAATTGGTGAAAATTGATACGGTAACCAATACGGTAGTTGCGAAGTTTAATCCGGGAGTTGGAGGGATTAAAGGAATTACTTATGACAACCAGGGGAAACTTTGGGTAATCGGAGGAACTTCAATTAACTCAATCGATGTATTGAATAATGACACTTTGGGAACTGCTGTTAACGTTGGAGTAAGTGGTGTTTTACTTCGTTATTATAATAACAAGCTTTATTTCTGGACACTTTCAGACAAAAAAATGTATCAATACGACATTACGAATCCGCCGGTATTGCCTTTGACTTCTGTGTATACAAGTACTTTGCCGGGAGCTTCCTGGTCTTTTGGATACGGAAGAGCTTTTGACATTGATCAGTCTACAGGGGATTTTGTGATCGCTTCAGCTTCTGCTTTTACCGGACCTTCAGGTTTTGAAGTAGTTAACGGATCGACTCTTTCCATTATTGAATCCGGGAGTATTGTAGGGTGTATCGGTGCAAATAAATGTGTTTTAAAAACGTACCCGGCTCCGAATGGCCCGATTCCTGTTCCGGACCAGGCAACACTTCCTGCTGTTTCTGATGAATGCAGTGCCACTCTGACTGCTCCGACAGCAGATAACGGAGCTGTTACGGCTACAACTACCGATCCGACGACTTACACAACGCAAGGAACGTTCACAGTTACCTGGATTTTTACCAATGCAAACGGAACGATCTCACAGACTCAAACAGTAACAATCAATGATGCGGAAGATCCTGCCACACCTGTTCTAAGCAACGTAAGCGGTTCGTGTAGTGTGACACCGGTTGCTCCGACAACGACAGATAACTGTGCCGGAACTGTTACCGGAACGACCACAACTGTTTTCCCGGTTACAACAATCGGTATGACAACCATTACCTGGACTTTTGATGATGGAAACGGAAATGTGATTACGGCAGATCAGCATATTATCGTGACTGATTCTGAGAATCCTGTTACAACTCCTCTTCCGACTTTGAATATTGCTTGTAATGATACTGTAACGAGTGTTCCTGCAGCGACAGATAATTGTACCGGAACAATTACCGGAACAACGACAGATCCGCTTTCATATGCAACACCGGGAACGTATACGATTAACTGGGTTTTCGCAGATGGAAACGGAAATAGTTCCAATGAAGCGCAAACAGTGATTGTTTCCTGTTCAAGTGCAGGTTTGGAAGATTTAAATACTGCATTTATTCAGATTTACCCGAATCCGGCTTCTGATGTATTAACAGTAATAATTTCTTCTGATTTGGTTGGAAGTGAATTGGAATTAATCAATGCGCAAGGTGCAGTTGTTCGAAAGATTCCTGTTACTGCAACAGAAACAACAATCAATCTATCTGATCTACAATCCGGTTTATACTATGTGAAATGGAATCAGTTACTTACAAAAGTAATGATCGGGAAATAATACCTAAATCACTATTCACGAAAGGGTGCCATCGGAAACGGTGGCACTTTTTTTATCTGAAAACAGAAAAGAGTCGGCGCGCGATGCATCGGACTTGATGTATTATGCTTACCAAATAATAATACAGTCTTTGATTTAGAAAACAATCCAGGCTTAAATGGGAACATTCACTATGTGTTCTATGTGGTAAAATAAACCACATCGTGCACAGTAGGTCACATAGTTTTTAGAGCTTATAATAGCTTGGTGAGTTTTCTACATTATTACCGATGCATCACGTCCCCTTCATTCAGAATTCTTCTCGGAAAAAGAGATAAAAAAAGCGGATGATTGAAACCATCCGCTTTTTTTTATTCTATGAAAAATGATTATTTTCTGTCTGTAATCGAAACGTAATCTCTGGTAACAGCACCTGTGTAGATTTGTCTCGGACGACCGATTGGTTCTCCACCTTCTGACATTTCTTTCCATTGTGCAATCCATC
>NZ_JASLCN010000278.1 GCF_030151805.1 Fluviicola sp. | reverse complement strand
GTGCAGAAATAATCGATTATATTCGGGTAACTGAAAATTGAAGAATAAAAAACGGCTGGTGTGGCCGTTTTTTTTGTTTTATATAACCGGATGTTTTCCCGTCCAGAAAGACCGATTATTTATTTTCAAATGAAATTTTGGGGATAATTCCATATTTTCAGGGTAAATTCATCAAATGACAAACAGTGTTTCACCGAAACTTGTTGAAAAATGGCTGAAAGGATGGTCTTTATCCAGAGGCCTTCCGAAACCCGTGAAATTTCTGTCGGGACTAAGAGTAGACGTAGGTTATGAAGATCAGAAAACGCGTTATGTTTTTCCGGATCTCAACGATGATTTTGTGGAATTATCCGATCAAATCAATGAATCCGGGATTTTCCTAAAGGTTTGCGCCGATCCGGATGAAGTGAAACTGCGGATTTCAAAGCGGTGGACTGTTCTGAAAACCGGATATATGATGTACTGTTTCCATGCCATGCATTTCCCGGACAAATCATTACCAGACGGATATAACGTGGAATTTGAAAATAATCATGCTGTTTTTATCGTTCGGATTGTCACTGAGCACAACGAATTGGCTTCAATAGGTCGGGTTGTGCTCGTAGATGATCTGGCTGTTTACGACCGGATTTCGACTGAGAATGAGCACCAACGAAAAGGACTCGCCACGTTTCTGATGAAAGAACTTGAAAAAATAGCGCTCTCGAAGGGTGTCACCCGGAATTTCCTGGTTGCCACGGAAGAAGGGAAGGCATTGTACGAATCTTTCGGCTGGGAACTTTACAGTTTGTATACTTCTATTGTCATTCAGGACTAATATTCTTCCAATTCGTTCGCTTTCACGTTTTTTAACAAGCATCAATCAGTTTGGGCTGTAACATATCACTGATGAATCGGTCTTACGGAAAACCAATTCAATTCAGAAATATGAAAACAATTATTCTATTTATCAGCTTCTTTTTAACAACAGGTTCAATGGCTTTAGCAGGAAACGGAGAAACCTTACTGGACCGCATCATGCACCGCAAAATTTCTTATCCCGAATCGTTACGTGCGAAAGGAATCGAGACAACCGTTCAGGTAAAAGTGCGCGTTATATCCGAAAACAAAGTCGAGATCATCGAAATTACATCCGATTCTGAGGAAATGAAAGCTTCTGTAGAAAAACAAGTACAACAGATCAAATTTCACGTTCCGCAAAATCTAATAGGAAGTACCACCACCTATACCTACAAATTTCAGGTGCAGAAATAATACCCCGCAACTGAGAAATGAGGAAACGAAAAACGGCTTATGGCCGTTTTTTTTGTTTTGAATGTATCTTTGAATACACTAAAATAAACAGAATGTCTACTCAAAACGTAAAAGAACTACTTAAAGAGGCCGGAGAAAACTCAGTACTCGTACAACTATATCACAGAACAAAGCAAATGGGGTGGAATGTTTACAAAAATGTAAGTGAACCAGGATGTGATATCGTATTGCTTCGAACCAATATCGGTTCTTATGACATAGACAAACATAACATCCTGAAAATAGAGGTAAAGACCCGACAGTTAATTCAACCGGAGAAAAAGAAAAACTGGATTGATTTTACTTTAACCGAAAATGAGTTTCAAAACTCACACTTTTTGATCGGTTATTGGTTTGATGAAAATGAATATTTCATCGTACCTATCAAAGATTTGACGGAATACAAAAGTAAAAAAAAGCTAGTTTACAAATACATTGTTTCGAGGACTCAATTAGCAGATCCTGACAGCGATTGTCAAAAACACAAAGGAAACTGGAAAACTATCCTGGATGAAATGAGAAAAACATGGAATGATCAGTGATCACTCCATGTCCTATTCATTCACATATTCCAGAATATCACCGGGCTGGCAATCCAGCACTTTGCAAATTGCTTCTAAGGTGCTAAAACGAATCGCTTTTGCCTTTCCTGTTTTCAGGATTGAAAGGTTCGACAAGGTCAGATCTACTTTTTCAGACAATTCATTCAGCGACATTTTCCGCTTAGCCATCATCACGTCAAGGTTTACAACAATTGGCATAGCTTATATGGTTAATTCGTTTTCCGTTTGAATTTCGATTCCTCTTTTGAAAATCTGAGCGATTACCAAAAGCGTGATTCCCATAAAGAGCCACACATCCGCGCCGCCAATACGCATAGAAGCTGCATCCGGCATTTTTACTCCTTGCTTTGCCATCCATTCTGCATAGTTCACACCCCAGGAACAAAACAACCCGATTCCCAAAGTCAGGTAAGACAATCCGGAAACAAAACGCCGCATTTCTTCACTGAAAGGCCGGGAAAAATTGAGTTTTTTGTTGTGCAGCATTTTCAGGATAAAATAGAAGAGAATTGCTCTTAAAACTGCAACAATACTTACAAATAGCATCTGAACCAGGAAATGCCCGGAGTCATAATTGTAAAGCGCAGTCAAATCAGTTTGTTTCCATAAATGTGCAGCGTTTTCCGGGCTAAGAACCATGGTCAAAACCGCGTTGAAGATGAATCCGCCTGCTTCGATGCTGACACCAATAAAGATAATCCAGGAAAGGATGTACAATATTTTCAGCATTTGCTGAGTACCTATTTTAATTTCCATAATCGTTCAATTTATAGTGCAATTATATTAAATATTTATCGAAAAACAATAAATATTTAGTTTTAAATAAAAAAATAGCACTCCAATGGAATTTTTGATTTACTCCGATAGCATGTAAATCAAAAAACTTCTACGTAAATAGCTTCCGATCTCGTTCTCTAATTTCGTTACGAAACTTAAATAACTCTATGTATGATTACGAATCCTTACATCTCCAAAGCTAATTTCATGAATCCCCTTACTTCATCATTGATGTCTTCTTTATGGAGCATCCGGAAATGGTGATTGAACTGGCTGCTTCCGGGAACTTGCCCCACTTTTTGGAAGCACAAATTGTCATTAAAGGGCTGTTTTAAAGGAAATACGATATGAATGAAATTCTTCCCCAACTGCGTCACCCAGGCAACGCGCTTGCCTCCGTTGTCAACAGCAATCATTGTTTTGGTAGGGTAGAGCGTAATTTCTCCCAAAGCTTCAAATTCGGTAATGAAATGCGCGTATAAATCCAGTGTGTATTCGGATTTCCCGGAAAGAAAATGAGCAATGGAAGGTTGTTCGGAAGCATTCATACGTAACAGTTTTTTACAAGACCAAGATACTGAATAAAACAGGAAATGAAATCAAGGTTTCATCCGTTTTTTGATTCGAATTCGATTTCAGAATGTGTTAAAAGTTCCGGGGAAAATCAAGCATCAAAAAATGTTTCGTAATATTAAATCACCTTTGTTACAGGCGTTTTACACTTAAATTTATTCACTGATCCATTTTGTTTCACCACATAACTATTCAATTGAAAACTTCTAAACTGAAAATCACATGATCTCTAAAATCCGCGTTTCCAAAACGCAAGCTTCATCAAAATATACCGTTTTTATTTCTGTTGATTCATTCCAGCAGGCAGAAATAGTCGTTATTGAAATGAATCTGCACTATTATTTTGCAGCATATAACAGTGAAAAAACAAATTATTCCCTACAAATTCCGGTTTCTGAAAGCACAGCGAATCTCTCCATAAAAGCCATGCTCTATAACTGCGAAAAGCAATCGTTTACAGATGTAAAAAAAGGAATAGCAACACCCGGGCTTATTTCGCAGAATGAACCTTTGGAATTGACAAGCGGAACTGAAACGGATTCAAAAGCATGGACGGGTAATCTGTTGGTGAAGGAAATCAAAGGACCTTTTCAGAACAATCAATTGGTTGAAACCATCGATCTGAATCTTCCGGTGTATTATCTGGCAATTCCGAATAGAAACGACGCACACGATTCGCAAATACTCTCCATGAAATGGGAATATCAATACAACAACGAGGAGTCGACTGCTTTTAAAAACAGTCAACGATCCATTGTTACGGAAAACGGCGTCAGGCAATGTAAAATTGAATGCCAGTTTCATAACAGAACCGAAATTGAAGAAGTCACGGTTTATGCCTATTACAAAGCGAAAAGTCCTGACGTGCTTACAAAGGCAAAAACAGGAAATCAATCTTTAGCAAGTGTCCATGAGGGGTCTTTGATTTGGTCGGCCAAATTCACGGCAGAAGAACAAACCAAAATCATTGAAATCTCGAAGCGCTTGTTGTTCGACCCCAATCACCTGATTGCAGCGATGGCCCTGGAAACAGGAGGTACGTTTGACCCGAAACTGGTCAATTCCCTTGGTTATACGGGATTAATACAAATCGGAACAGTAGCAGCAAAAGACATCAACCGGCGAAAAGGAACGCATATCACAGCGGGAAAAGACGGAAATTTGGCGAAGATGTCGCGTCTGGAACAACTGACTTACGTGGAATATTACCTGGAACCATTCAAAGGAAAACTGAATACACTGGCCGACTTTTACCTCGCGATCTTGTTTCCGGTTGATTGCGGAAAAGGGAACTTGCCGGATCATGTAGTATTTGACAAAAACATCCAACCCGATTACGATGCAAACGGCCATGTGATCAAAAACACCAAATGGCTCAGACAAAAAGCCTATGATCAAAATCCCGTCTTCCACAAAGAAAAACCGGAACAAGGGAAAACCTACGTGTGGGAAATAGCAATGGAAATTGAGAAATGGTACAAAAAAGGAGAATCGGGCAAAAGCATGATAGCCGTTTCGGAAAATTCGAAACAAACTGATCAAAAATGGCACGACCCGGTTGAAAATCCCAGATCGACCTTATACATGCAAAGTGGAGGAGGAGGTGAAAACGGAAAACACTGGGGACTTTTCGGGAAAACGAGAGCCGGAAAGGTTCATACCGGCCTTGATTTGTTTGCGCCAACCGGAACAAAAATCTATGCCTGTGTAGACGGAACGGTCTATAATCGCAGATGGCACGGAGGCTACGGAAATACCTTGACTATCAAAGTAAAAGACGTTGCTTCCTTTTTGGAAAACCGGAAGGATTATAGCCTCCAATTTGAACAAGACGGAGAAATTCTGCAGGGAGCCAATTGGACCGATACCCGGGAAATATATCTGTTCTATGCTCATTTGGATTCCGTTAATCCATACCGTTTCGGAGAAGAAATTGCATGCGGAGACGTATTGGGAACAACCGGAAGATCGGGAGTAGTTGCAGGAACCTGTGCTCCACATCTTCATTTCGAAATATTCTGCAAGTATGTGATGGCAGTTGGAACGAGGTACCGGATTAATCCTGCTTTGTTTGTTCACTACAAAGGTTATAACGAACAAAGTAACGCTGAAAGAAGCGAACAGGAAGCCCTAAAAAACAAAGGGCAAATCGTAGAAGTCAATGGCAAAACAACATTGAATTACGCCGATATGAACGGCTTTGTGAAATAAGTAAACCACCTGTCCGAAATATCGTTTCACTCGTTCAAATCAGGGTTTTAAATGCTCCGCGCAACCTTTTCAAGCATTCTAAAGTCTTTGTTTTCAGAAGAATCACCGGTGATTTCAATACTACTAAACTAAACATAAGTTTTATGAAAACATGCTTGACGATATTGCTATCGGTGATCTTTTATTCTATGGCTCAAGGCCAGTACCGCTATCTTCGGAATTACAACGACGATGTTCACACCCTCATTCCTTGCCAGGATTCAACGTATTATGCTATCTCCATTCATCCCGGCTGCGGAATCAATAGTTTTTCGATCCATTATCTTGGCCGGCATGGGCAAGTCATCTGGTCGAAAGAGTCGAATACCTGGGGAGGACATCTTTTTGACTTTAAAGGATATACCGACGAAAACAATACGGTAACGCTGATCTATTATTCTAATGGAAATAATGGTCTGACCCGAATTGACCGAAACGGGAATGTGCTGTTCAATAAGGTATTTAATCAAAGTACCTACAAAATGAGTACGATTACGCCTGCAACTGACGGATTTTATTTAACCGGAAAACAGAATGAAAGTTCTTCCTGGAACCCCAGCGTTCCCGTGCTTCTGAAAATGAACAACAGCGGCGACATTGTTTGGGTGAAATCGTATACCAGTCCGAATATTCCCCGTTTCCTTTTCCGGGATGTTGAACTGTTGGGAGATTCGCTTCTGATTGTGGGAAATTACACGCAAACCCCATCACCGGAAGTCACTTTTCCCTGTTTACTGAAAACGGATCTGAACGGAAATGCCGGCAGCAGTTTTTACTACCGCATAGAGACTGTTGATGTGGATCGGTATAAATTCATGGAGGTTGATTCTCAGGACCCTGGCTCCATTTACTTAAAGTTCCTCGCATCTGCAGGTGTTGACGGAATTCTGAAACTGAACGGGCAATTGCAAAAAGTATGGTGTCAGAACATATCGGGTGAACTCGGAGCCATTTGCGCTTCTTACGATGGAGGAGTGTTGTTTACAACCGGCATGTCGCTCGACGGCGATATCATGAGCCTG
Source organism: Fluviicola sp. (assembly GCF_030151805.1). Taxonomy (GTDB): domain Bacteria; phylum Bacteroidota; class Bacteroidia; order Flavobacteriales_D; family Crocinitomicaceae; genus Fluviicola. The sequence continues at coordinate 3,981 of NZ_JASLCN010000278.1, read as the reverse complement.
AATGCACAAGGTTCATTCACCGGTTCTAAAGCAACGGATAATTTGACTTCTTCAACTGTTCCTTCTATGGTTCTGCGACACGATTGCGGCTACCTCGTAGCGCTTCCTAACAGCTGGCCAAGTGATCGTTACGCACATATCCCGCAAAACCAGGCATATTGCGGGAATATTTCCGGGGATCAACCGCCTGTTTATCCGATCAGTCCGGTAACGAGACATCCCCTCACGGTTACAACTCAAAACAATGCGACAACGATGTTCAGTCTGATCACGCTTTCCGGGGCTTTCGCTTCCATTTCGACAACCGAAACAATTGATTGCCTTGAAGCCTCTAACTGTAATGGACCTTTGGGAATTTCGGAACCTGAATTTACACCGGATGTACTTTATCCGAATCCGGCAACAGACATGATTCACATCGAAACCAACGGTTCTCCGATTACGATCACTGATGCAGCCGGATCTGTTGTATACAGCGGGACTTTAACGGACGGGAAATTGAACATTCAGTTTTTAGCATCCGGATTGTATCATGTAAAGAGTCACCAACAGCGCGGTCATTTTATCAAACAATGACAAAATAGTTTTATTTCATTTATTACACGAAAGGAGAAGGGGAGACTTTTCTCCTTTTTTGATTCAATATAACCCTACACGCTCGTTTTCGTCTATTCAATAAAATCAGGTAAAAATACCTATTGATAATCAACTGATTGATCAATACTTTTAATCTGTTCAATTGTTGAGCTGTCGCATAAACGGCGTTTCTCATCTATTGAAAAGTTACCTCACATCACTATTTACACTATGAAAGAACGAAAAGACGTTTACAAACTTCCTTCCGGCGACAAAACGTTGGAATGGTATTCAAAAGCTGTTGCAGAAATGAAAAAGCGCCCGGCAACAGATCCCACAAGTTGGTATTACCAGGCGGCTATCCACGGATTCCTTGCTTCCAGTCCTTATTGGGCAAATGTTGGAACACTGCCGCCTTTGAGCGAGCGCGACATGTATTGGGAAAGATGTCAGCATCAATCCTGGTATTTCTTACCCTGGCACAGAATGTATCTGGCATATTTTGAACAAATTGTAGCAAACACCATCGCAGGTTTGGGAGGTCCGGCCGACTGGGCGCTTCCTTTTTGGAACTATAGTGACGAAAGTAATCCGAAAAGATTAGATATTCCCGGAAGTTTCACAACTCCCGGCAATGATTCGAATCCTTTGTGGATGCCTAACAGAAACAATTCCGTTAAAGCAGCAGATACGGTTCTCACGGCATTGGATATTGATTTCTACACCTCATTGTCCAATAGCATCATCGGATTCGGTGGTCCGGTAACCAAATTTCATCCTGGCGGTGGTTATAGCGGTGGACTTGAAAGCTTACCACACAACAAAATCCATATGGATATCAACGGAGCAATGGGTGATCCGGACACAGCAGGTTTGGATCCGATATTTTGGTTGCACCATGCCAACATTGATCGTTTATGGCAAGTTTGGCTGAACCTAGTGGGCCACAGTAATCCAACTGAATCTGATTGGCTGGACTTTAGTTTTCATTTTCATGACAAGGATAAAAAACCGGTTGTGATGCAGTGCAAGGATGTTCTTGATACCCGAAAAGTACTTTCCGGTTATACCTATGAAGGTGTTCCTGTAAAAAGTTCGCGTTCACTTAAAGTAAACGAAATACTCGTGCATCGCTTTGTGCATCCACTCGATATTGTTTCAGCTTCAGAAAAAGTACATTCATTGGAAAAGGGAATCTCACGATTTTCTCTTTCACTGCCTTCGTCCAAAGTGAAAGCACTTGTAAGCAAAAGCAGGGGATTGGCTGAAAGCAAAGATGCGAAAAAACGGATGTTCCTGCGTTTTGAGAATATCAAAGGAAAAGGAGCTGCACCGGTTTATTCTGTTTACCTTAATACAGCAGATAAAGATGGTATCAACCAATCCAATTATGCCGGATCAATTGCTTTATTTGGGCTGGAGCGGGCTTCTAAAGCGGATAAACACCATTCCGGCAGCGGACTGAATGAACAATTAGAAGTGACAGATTTGATTTCCAAACTCAGTGCTTTACCTGGATGGGATGAGAAAAAACTGGATATTCAAATAAAACCAGACAGAGAAGTCAAAGACGACGTTTCCGTTTCAATCGGGCGAATCAGCCTATACAGTGAGTAATTTCTACAGAACATCCGGCAGGTTAAATGTTGTTCGGAGCCGCATTTTTTTTGCATCCAATCCGGAATGGTGGATCTGGCTTTTGAGCATTTCAATTTGGGGTGTTCTAATCTTTGATGCTTCAACGTTGTCTCATTTTACAGATTCAACGCAAATGTCAAACCTTGTTTTATGCTTCCCTGATGGTCAGTCCATCGGGGAAGCTTTTCCGGAAGGCATCTTAAAGCAAGAAACTTTAAGGAATTCTCTTTACCGCAGCATTGTTTCGGGAGCAATTCCCTGGATCCTGATGATTTGTGCGATGATGTTTCCTTTATTGAAACGTCCGGTTCGTCATGTCGCTTTTTCCGTCCAAAAAAGAAACCGGGAAACCGGAATTCTCTTATTCCTAACAGGATATATACTGGTTTGGAGTCTTGTCGGGATTGTGTTTCATTCCATTCCGATTTTGACAGAATTTATTGCGGGAAATCACCAACTGCCGATAAACTTCAACTTCCTGGCAGGAACCTGTTTTCTCTTTGCTGCAATCATAAGCTGGCTGCCAAACAGAAGAGTCACACTGATGAAATGTGAACTCACGATGCCAATACGGCTTCACGGATGGAACTTTCTGAAAGATTCCGTAACTTACGGTATGAAAATCGGGATCATCTGTTTGCAGATGTGCTGGATGATAATGATTGGATTGATGTTGATCCATCACAGCATTTTTATCATGCTAGCAGCGAGTTTCATATTAGTAACAGAGCGGTATCTCGTGCCTCACGACAGCAAATTAACAGGGAGTTTCTGGTTACTTCTCGGCGGAATGGTAATGATTACAGGAATTTAAGAACCATAAACAGTATAAGATAAAAATGACCGAACACACGTCAAAACTCATTGCTTTGTTGGAAAATACCGGAAACGTTTTGCTGAACGAATCACCGTCCACTTTTCGCGTAAAGTTTATTGATTCACAGCTTATAAAATCCGTTTTGCAGGAAATCACTTCTCATGCGGGGGCGGGGCTAAATCTCTCATTACATATGCTGCATATCAAGGGATTTCAGTCTATTCCTCCTGTAAACATCTACCTGAATAATGAAAATGGTTCTTTCGATGAAGAGTTACTGGTTGGTTCACTGGCGCTTTACGGTCTTCGGAAAAGTTCACAAGACGGTGGAATAGGCCTGCATGAAGTCTGGAATGTAACAACAGTTTTTAAAATCGCTGTACAGCAGAAGAATTGGAACGGGAATTCGTTTACATTAACCTTTGTTTCGCAATCTGAACTTACCGAAAAGGCCGAATTTTCCTTTGAACGAATTGAGCTGCGTTTGGATAGTAGGAGAGAAGTTAACTTTTATTCCTGATTTCCTTCAAGTTGCTTTTAAATGACAATAGAACAAACAATCCAAATCCCAATTGGAACCAAAGCATCCAATTGTCTTTCATCCAACTAATAAACGCCTGGTTTTCTGTCCATAATATGCCGAAACAGATACTGCTGTTGTGTAAAACATCAGTAACAATAATCAGGACGGTTAACCACAAACCTGTTTTTGGTTTCAGCATCAACAAAACTCCTGCAACAGGGTCTAAAAAAGTTAAGCTATCCCAGAAAAACCTTGAGAGAACTGGTGCATTGTACCTTTCTGACAAAAATCCATGTTGAACAATCCACATCAGATGTGTGGTGGTACCAACCAGCATTCCGATACACTGAACGAGAAGATTAATCCGGGTTTTCGTTTGTAGTTTTCTAAAGATCATTTTGCCAATTAGTTCGGAATCGTGTGCTGT